>NZ_VZRA01000007.1 GCF_008802355.1 Oryzomonas sagensis
TGCCGCTGGCATCATAAGCCTTGGCGGAAAGGGTATAGCTGCCGTTGGCAATGGAGGCGGTATTCCAACTGTAGCTGTACGGGGCGGTATTGGCGGCATACAGCAGAGCGCCATTCTCATAAAATTCAACACTGCTCACTCCCACGTTATCACTGGCAGTGGCAGCGATGGTTACTGTCCCGCTCACCACGGAACCCGTGGCCGGTGACGTCACCGATACCGTCGGAGCCGTCGTGTCGCTGCCCGCAACCGTTACCGAGACAACACCGGATTGCCCCACGTTGCCGGCGGCATCATAGGCCTTGGCCTGCAGCGTGTAGCTGCCGGAGGCAAGCCCGGCGGTATTCCAGGAATACACATAGGGGGTCGCGGTGTCCGTGGCCTTAAGAACGCCGTTCACGTAGAACTCCACCTTCGTTACCCCCACGTTGTCGCTGGCGCTGGCATTGACCGAAACCGTGCCGCTCACCGTCGCACTTGCGGTCGGAGAGCTGAGGGACACGGTCGGCGGGGTCAATTCGGGGATACTGGCGACATTCGAGTAGGAGCTTTCGACACCGGAGGCGTTATAGGCGGCAACGGCAAAGTAGTAGGCATGGGCCGGGTCCAGTCCCGTGATGGTGGCGCTGGTCAGGCTCTGGACATCGAGAGGGGCCGCGCCCTGGGTGGCACCGGTCCCCTGAAAGGGCTGGGTGGCGGAATCTGCCTGGTAATAGACCTTGTAGCCGGTCACGCTCGGATCCGTATCGGCATCCCACTGGAGAACTATACTGGAGGCAAAACAGGTAGCTTGGGCAGCTACGAGTAAAACCATCGTGAGCAGATTGACCAAAAACAATCGGGACTCACCAATCCAGCCATTTCCTGTGTTCTTCCATGTAGCAGTTCTCATTTTGCGTTCTCCTGTTTTTGCCAATAAAAAAGCCGGGGCCGATATACCTTTTGGTATTTCGGCGACCCGGCTGTCTCAAGGAGACCCTGTAGGCTTTCCGTCCCATCCTCGCGGATGGTTTAGTATTATCGTGTACCCTTCTTTATGTAGTTCCTTTATCGCAGAAAGCCCCAAGTAAAGGTGTGACCGGTCTCACAAAATCAAGGAAGTCTTCGTCAGAGGTGTGACCGGGCTCACAAAAGAGATGAATAATTGGAATCGGGAGAACAAGATTTGTTGCAAGGAGGGATTTTACGGCTCGCAGGAGGCAGTCACGCGGTTATCTGATCCCGGCTGAGGTCTACTGCAAGGGAGTGCTTGAACAAACCAGAGTAAAGAAGAGATGCGGGGCAAAAACAACCCGGCTGTCGTTACATTCTCCCCAAAAAGAAACAGCCGGGTCTCCTATACCTGATGATGGTATTTCGGCGACCCGGCTGTCTCAGAGAGACCCTGTAAGTTTTCCGCCCCATTCACACGAATGGTTGAGTATTATCGCGTACCGTTTTTTTGAACTTCCGCTGGCAAATACTCTGAGCAGCAATTCATGTCGACTGAATTCAACACCATGCGACACGGAACAAACAAACCCTTGACCATCTGAAATCACGTGTTTTTATACAGAAGACGGTTTATTTTCACGTGGTGGTGCGGTTTCTCTCTGACGATCTCTCATCAACCGGCAGTTGGTCATTGAACCGTGGCTTTAAGATTCTTCGGCGCAGTCGGACCAGATGCGACACTGCCACCAAGAGTAACTGGATAACCGGACGCATTTGCGGTCCCGGTCGAATCGACAACATACAAATAAGCGGTTGCATTGCTTGCAAATCCACCTTGATTAACCGTCGCAACAATAGACCCAGCTGACCACGACATGAGCGGCTGGATTTCGCAACTTTTCCGAGATGCCCATGTGGAGGCATCGCATAGTTCAACACGAGATTGGCTACCCTTTTGGACATAAATATCATCTTGCCAAACGGTTCCAGCCGTCTGGCCATTGCCAAAATAGTTTTGAAATTCAATAAAATTCCAAGCCGTTCCTAAAACATGTGTTTTCAAACCAGTATAAGTACTTGAGTGCAGAGTGCTTCCTGGCTCATAATGTGTAACAGTAACAGTGCCGTCCGATGCGCTGGTGGAAGAACTGGCTGTAAGGTAATAATCCATTCTATGCCATGTTCCTTCAGTTTGTGGAAATAAGTTCGTGTCTATCCAGACGGTATGATCGTTGCTCGTATTAGGGTCCACGTAAAAATATGTCTGATAAGTACCCCAGTTTGAAAACATTAGCTCTTGCGGTCCATCAACAATAGTATCATTTTGAGAAAATCTCAGCATTTTCCACTGATGATTATTGAGTCCATTGCCAGTAGTGACTTTAACCCAGTATGATACAAATATGGACTCACCGACGCCTATCCCGCTTGGCAGCGAGTAGGAATAAGCCGCCTCTAAAGCACCGTCAGCTGTTGTAGTAACAGCTTTAAGGGATTTACTTCCACTATGCGGAGTATCGGTAGAATAGAGCATGTGTCGCCAGTCTTTATTATTGCTCCAATTATTCCTGGTAAACTCGGCACCGTCACTGCCAGCTTCAACGGCAGTACCTATCGACTCAAAGTTTGCCGTACCTGCCGAGGGGTTGCCGGTGAATCCTGAGCCACCGATTGTAATGCTTAGCCCGTTTTGATATGTGCCGGCAGCGGATACAGCAGAAGAGGTGACACTCGCAGCAGATGTTGCAGTGCTGGCAATTGAAGTGATAGAAGGTGTGGCGCCAGCCACCGATGACCACAGTATAGCCCCAATTACTAATAGTCTTTTCATTATTCATCTCCCTTTTCCCTTAATACTTGGCCACAAAACATTGTCAGACACGCCTTAATTATAAACCCGCTCCAACCGGTAATTAAATAAAAAAACCGAGCCCGTTATACCAATTGTGGCATTTCGGCGACCCGGCTGTCTCGTGGAGACCCAGTAGGCTTTCCGTCCCATTCTCGCGAATGGTTTAGTATTATCGTTTACCCTATGATATTTCTTAAAATAAAAGCTAACAAAAAACCAAATCAAATCATGTGATGTTAATCACAAAAAATATGCAAATTCACTTAATGAGCTACAATCTCATTTCTTTTCTAAAAAGACGTTTTTGAGCCATATACCAGAAAGAAGGCCTGTTTTTATCAATGCTATGTATAATATCTAGCGTTGAATCAAGTAACTTATTTCTACTATTTAAATATTTATTTAAACCAGACATTCCATCACAAACACCTTTTATCCAATATTTAAGTTTTCTATCTCTAATAGAATAAACAAAAGTTGATAAAAGGCCTTTAAAAATATAGATAATTGAATAAGTTAATGGAAAGTTTCTAGCAGCAACCATGAATTGGTTTCTTGTATCATAATAATATCTATACCATGATTTTCTACCAGATTCGGCATGGTGATGAACCAAGCAAATATCGCCACAATATTTAACCTCGTAGCCTGAATTCATAATCCTGAGTGCTATGTCTATTCCTTCATGACTCAGAAAGAAATCTTCCGCATAGTATCCCGCCTTTTCAAATACTTTTTTCCTAAATGCAACTGCGCCTTCAGTAATTTCGTACGTCAAAAATGATTTATTTTCAAACTCGTCAGACCTACAGTGATGAATCCAATTACAAATCTTTCCTTCTATATGATCCACTACTTTAAAATTCAAGGCCCCCAAATTCTCATTTGAAACAAAATAATTAATAATCGTCTCAATTTTATCATCATCCACCCCAAATATATCATCATCAATTGTTATAATAATATCACCGTTTGCCTTTTTAATACCAATATTACGTGCAGCGACACCAATATTGGTACTTGTTTTATGATAAGCAACATACTGATATTGTTTTACAACAATACCAGTATTATCTACTGAATTATTATCAATTACAATTATTTCCAAATTATTATATCTAATATTGGTCAGCGAGGCCAGTAATGTATTTAAAAAATTGGCTCTATTATATGTCAAAATACATATTGAAACTGTTATATTTTTCATAACGAATAATACCTTATATTGTTTTAAATTCAAACAATGCTAGCTTCAACTTAATTAAAAATTGAGCTTGTCAAACTTTACGATCGAGACCGTTGATTAGATACAATTCACTAGTTTTTTCAGTAACTATTTTGTTTATATTGTAAAGTGAAATGGCAACACCACACCCAAGCCACCAATATATTTCATACAAATCCATACCAAAAAAGCCAAGAACCAATCTTATTGCGATATAAGCGAATACCGCCGTTGTAATGCATTGAAGAAATTTTAAATCTTTTATATTTTCCTCTGCCTTAGATTTTATAACGTCACTACTAAAATTATTATACAGTATTTCAGTATTATCTATCAATAAACGTGCTAGATTTTTTTTAATTATACTGAGCATTGTTAACATCTTGTATATTAGCAATAGAAATATAATAAGCCCATGAATTCCCAGGTTTGTCGCCACCTCCAAATACAGATTATGTGTGTCCTGTGACCTATTAAAATATTGTGACCTGACTTTTGGGAATGCTTGTATTCCAACACCGAATGGGTGTTGATAAAATATTTCTATCGCATCCTTCATTATTTCAACTCGCTTCTCAGATGAATGACCTTCTTTTTCTTTCATGGTAAATATTGAATTAAACCTTTCAACATATTGTAATGGAACAACTAAATAAGACAAACTCAAAAAAGCAATGAGAATTAATACGTATTTTGTACGTTTTAGATTAAACATTATAAAAAACATAAAGAAGATAAAACCAACATAACCCGTTCTTGATCCAGTATAAATAATGATATTAAATGAAAATATAGCTAACACTAAAAGAGTTATTTTTATATACTTATTAGATATTGGCCAAAGCGCATATATAAACGGCAGCGTGCCAAGGGCCATCCCTGAAAATGAATTAGGGTGCTCATAGATCGGGGTAGGACCATGAAGCCTCATCACCCCCTGATTTTCCCACATCATACTTCCCGTTATTTTACCGAAAAATCCTTCTTCGCCCATCTTAAAACAGGCCAACAAAAAGGCAGCCAAGAAAAATTTCAAGTGCCGAGGGCTTCTTACAAAACAGGTAATAAACCACGCCATGCACGCAAACTTTATGATTCTATCCCAAAAAACATCAATGGATCTGTCAAAATCATAAGAAAACGGCAAAGAAACCACTAAAATAAAAAAATACAATCCAATATAGGGGAAGAGAGGGCAGTTCCAATTCAACTTAGGAGTGAACAAAACAGACAATACAATAAGAATGGATGCATAAATAAACTCAAATCGTATACTGCCAAGCATTGGTACTCTGATGCCTATTTCCAAAAACCATATAACAACATACCCACATAGCAGAAGGATACTTAGCAGAGATATATCGGGATATTCAGTTATTTCTATTTTATTTTTCATATATTTCGCATAGGTTAGGTGAATTCAAATACGTTATTGTACCCGGCAAATGGAAAATCGGTATTTCCCAGATTTTTCAGGTTTGATACAATCTACAAGCTTAATTGTCACATTAACACCATTTCCGAGCAATTTTATAAAATATTCAGACAATTCATATTGTGTACCTCTACTATAATCTAAAGCAGGAACTACCAATAGAACAATCTGATCCATAGTTTCTTGCACAATCTGCAATTGTGCTATGCCGGAAAATTTCGTCAACGTATTTTCAATCAATGACACGCCAGCGACCCTGGAACCATCCCTTCGGATCAAGTAATCCGCGACTCTGCCGGTAACTTGTTCCATTAAAGGCAGCCCCCTTCCGCAGGAGCACTTTCGTTCGCTTGGAATCCCCATATCCTCAACCTGGTATCGGATAAAAGGCATTGCATAATTCATTAAATCAGTGATTACAATCTTACCTTGTTCTCCTGGCTTTGCAGGAGTATTGTCTTCCTTCAGGAACTCAATGTAGAGATGTTCAATATTCAAATGCAAACCTTCGTGTTTCTCGCATTCAGATGCGATCAGGCTTAATTCCTCACAACCATAACGGTCGGTAACTTTAACCCCAAAAACCGACTCAATAAACTTACGTTCATTTGGCAAAAGCATCATTGAGGTTGATAAGATGCCTCTAGGCTTTATCTCCTTGATTCCAAGCTTATTGACGTATTCCGCCAATATATAAAGAGAATGGGCATGACCATACAAAAGAGATGGTTTGGCGCGCTCCCATTCCGCCGCAAAAGTCTTCACGGCATGTTCCGTGACGTTCATGGTATCTAGATATATCAATGGGTTCAGCAGCCAGTTCTTTAATTTTCCTTTTATATCTTTAGGCAGCTCAGGATTTCCCCATACGGCACCAACGGGTTCCCCAACCTCCCACCCAGTCCATCTGTCATGCCGACGAGCACAGGCGTTGCGCAATTCGCTGCACTTTTCGGTGAGATAAACGTCAAGTGGCTTTCCCGTCGAGCCCCCGGTTTTATAGTGTTGTAGCTCTGCCGTATCAAAATCGCGACTGATCATGCGCAGCGTATTTTTACGAATGTCTTCTTTGGTTAGAAGCGGAATAACGTGCAAATCCTCGGGAGAACGCACTGATTCGGGAGTAATCCCGGCTTTTTCGAACCTTTCGCGGTAAAATGAGTTATTTTCCCATACATGGCAAAGCATGCGCTCAAGCCGTTGCCATTGCCTGTTTTTCAACTCCTCTTCCGGTAAAAATTGTGTTTGCTCCAACTCGCGCCAGTATCGGAGGAGGGGACTGCCGTTAAGCCGGAAAATGAGCGGCTCGAACAGCTTGCGGCGTAGCAGCGACGATGTAATGCTACCCGGCATGGTTCCTCCTTATTGCGTCCCATCTGTCGCAAAAGGAACGATAATAACCTTCCCATTGCGGCATGATGGTTTCCCAGGTGAATTTTTCGATTATTTTTCTTTTGGAATTGCCACCTAGTTTTTTCCTCAATTCCTGGGAATCGGCAAGGCTGAGGATGGCATTTGCCAATGCCACAGCATTGGCTGGTGGAATACAGGCGCCATTCGTATCGTCAACCAGTTCGCTGTTGCCACCGACCGCGGTGGCCACCACGGGGAGGCCGCAGGCCATGTATTCCAATATGGCATTCGACAGGCCCTCCTTGTCGGAACACAAAACGCCGACATCAATATGGTGCAGATAATCGCTCACATTGGCGACAGCGCCCATGAAATGCACTCTGTCGCCGACATCCAGAGTATCGGCAAGGCGCTGTAGTTCCACTCTCAGCCTGTCGTCGCCCAAAATGACTAGTCGAATGATCTTCCTGGGGGCACTAGTCTTCAATTCCGCCAAAGCGTGAAGCAGAATATCTATTCTTTTCACTGGCTTCAGGTTGGCTACGATCCCTATCCACAAGTCGGCACGATACTCTTCGAAAAGAACGGGGCAATCCGGTGGCAGCATTGGGAAGTCAAGACCATTGCCAATTACTGTGATATTTTCAAGAGGTATGTTTTCATATCGAACTATATGTTCCTTTATGGCAAAGGCGTTAGCTGCTATGCCATCCGCTGATCGCAAAACAAACGGTTTGATTTTTTTATACAGCCAATGATAGGAAGGTTCATCGCTCCCCAAGCCCAAATCTCTTCGGCTGACAATCAAAGAATGCTGTTGTTTGCTCAGTAATTTCCCCAACCATCCAACAAAGATCGAATCTTCAAAAAAGGTCTGAACGATATCTATATCCATTTCGCGAAGAAGGCGCTGATAATCTAAAAGGACCAGAGGAAAGCCGGGCTTCAGGAATCCTCTATACCCCAGTGTGACAACCTTGCATGGTAATGAATTTCGTATCATCCATGGAGATTCATACAAACATACCAGCGTGACTTCAAACATATTCCGGTCCAAACGTTCGATGATGCTCAGGAGTTGCTTCTCAGTTCCCCCTTTATCGGAATCGATAGTGTCGATGAGATATGCGATGTGAATTTTTTTTGTCATGAAATGCCTTCACCCATCACTTACAGATAACCAGATACGCGCGACCTGAAGCTCCCCCTGGTTTCAAACCTTCCAACACTGATCCTGGGAATTTCCAGCAGACAATTCTGCGCAGACCATATCCCAGGCGTAGTAGTTACAGCAGTTTCATATCCCGCCAGGTGTACCTGCTCTTTCACGCAACTGTTTAAATTCCCATTAGGATACGCAAAATGCCTGGGCGGTAAGCCGGTCATTCTGGTAATTTCCCGATGAGCCGTTCGAAGTGATTCCTGAACCTCTTGAGGGGTGAGTTGGTCCAATAGTTCATGCCCATGGGTGTGTGAGCCGACAGTAACACAAGCCGAAGCTGCAAGGCGTCGCGACTCCTCCGGGGTCAGCATTTGCAGGGAAGCCCCGACAGCAGCGTATGACTCCAAAATGCTCTCAACGTTTTTATCACGATCCGGCGGCGCCATGAGCTTCAACCTGCTCAGAATTCGCTGGACTTGCTGCCATCGACACTGCTCACTGGCCAGATGAGAAATTTTGTAACGCTCCTTCTGACCATTCAATGTCAGGCAAACGTGTACGTCACGGGGCACATCAAGCAAGTTAATGATCCGGTCGTACCAATACTGTTTTTGGTCCACAACCGCCTGAGTAGCTATAAACACGGTGAATGGAAGTCCCAGCGATTCCATTAACGGCAATACGATATCAATATTCCCCTTGTACCCATCGTCAAACGTCACAACCGCGAATGGCCTATGGTAATTTGGTTTCCCCGTGATCCTATCGAGTGCATGATCCATTGATACAACATCGAAATGGGTCTTCAGAAAGAGCATCTGCCACCGGAAATCCGATTCCCGGACGACCGTCCAGGCAGGCAACTTAAAATCGTCCGGGAGTACCTCGTGGTACATCAGCACGATACCTGAAGACGGAGACATTCGGCTGATGGCGCATTTGGCAACGATCTCCGGGAAAATATATCTAAACAAACGATTCTTGAGCCCCACGCCTATCTACCCCGCACCCTTTTGCATAGTTCTTTGGACTGGTCCAGAACACTGAACAAATGGGAACGCCACGTGCCTCGTTTCATGTCGCATCGATAGAGTACCCGCGACTCATTTGTCCAAATGCCTTTGTAACTCTCATCGCCCTGGAGAAAATTGAACTCAGTCACACCTTTCGAACAACAGTTTTCAAGCGCCAGAAAGAGCAGAACCGAACCAGGGCTCAAATCCCCATAAGCCGGATCATGGGCGACCTGATAGTAAAAAAAACGGTTGCAAAACTCGAAGCCGTAGATGACTGCAATCAACTTGTCGTGCAGGCGAAGCCCATAGAAACGAACCATCCTCGATTCCTGGGCGAGGAGTCGATGCAACGCCTCCACGCGACCACCTTCAAAAGTGCTATCAAGCACTCTTTCCACCGCCCTTTTCTGATGAAGGGCAAATAATGCATCTAAGAAAAAAGCGTGGGTGCCCTTATCCACCGAGAAAACCAACTCCCCGCCGGCCTCCAGAAACTTACGTACCAGGGAACGCAAATTATAACGTTTTTTTTGCTTGAACTCTCCGAGTAAATCAGCGAAATCCCTGGGCAAAATCTTGAATGGTTCTACGGAAACGCTCTTGGCCGGCAGGTTCCAGTCAGCCAGTTCATCCCCTAAAACCCAGTCCAGTATAAATCGATCCCAGCCGGGAACATTCAGCAGGTATTCCCGTATGGCTTTGGCGCATTTTGCCCTGTAATGTTGAGCACTTATCAACCCGATTGGATCCGGGTAGAAATCCGTGCCCAAAAAACGCAGATCCCTCCCACCCAACGCATTAGGTTTGCTGACCAAGGGGAGCACTGCCCTGACACAGCCATCTTGCTTTGCAAGAAGTATAAACAGTTTATCATCTGGGCAGAGGTTCTTCGCGGAAGCCTTTAACCAGTCCCCACAACAAAAAAAACTGGGGTAAGTCATACTTTGAGCAATTTCTGTACAAATGGCCCAAACTTCATTCAGATTGTCTATGCCTGCATACTCAACGAGAAAATTTGAATTCATATTGATTTAAGCATCGTATGTGGTCTACGAATAGTGTTCAGAGGATTAATGCCCATGGCCATCCACCGTATTCACGACATATTCACCGGATCCCTTTGTGGAGACTATTTCTCCGGGAATCCCCACGATCACCCCGTAATCGGGTGTCGGCTTGGTCACCACGCAGTTGGCTCCGACAGCGGTGTGATTGCCGATGGTTATCCCTCCAATGATCTTGCTGCCAGGCCCGAAATATACGTTGTTCATGATTACCGGGGTTCCGGGATATTTTCCACCATAGGTCGTGCCGATGGTCACTTCCTGGTTGATATTGCAGTTGCAACCTATTTTTGCTTCGCAATTCACAATGATCCCACCAAAATGGCCGATGTAAAGCCCTGGCCCGATGTCGGTGTTGTAGGGGATGCTGATCCCGTATTTGAACTGATAATGATTGAGCAGGAGCCGTGCCATAGCATAAATAGGTAAGAACCAAATCCCCTTAGACTTCAGATACCGGGCGGTTCTCATGAAAAAAGAATATCTGAAACCGGGGATAGTTGCATAACACTTCAAGAAGGGACCCAAGTTGCGTTGGCCGCAATACCGGTAAAGGTCGGAAGTAACGATAAAGGTATATTGTTTCCAGTTCATGAAACACCTCTCCCACAGGCCGTCAGGAGATTTTTCACCAAGCCCTTGTATGCAGCCACTTCGGCCGGGTTTTGGCCGATAGCATCTATGAAGTACCAACTGGATTTTTTCCGGTCAATGGGGCGATAGTACTCGCCACGGTTGCAATACGTAACCGCATATGCCTTCCGTATGGTCCAAGCCGAAAGGAGTCCCGGATATGTTCCCAGGAAATTCACCATGATCCTGTCGGAACATCGCTGCCTTTCCTCAAGGTTTTTGGACATCTGCCCCGAATGTCCCATACGGTAATAAAACAGGCGGTCATCCACATAGTCAAATTCGTAAGCCGTAGATATCCTGAGCCATAGATCCCAGTCAATGCCCATTTCCAGGCTCTCGTTAAACCCACCGAATCTTTCAAAACACGACTTCCGGACTATGGAGGAAGAAAACTGCACAAAATTGTCGAACAAGAGCCACTTGGTAACCGCCCCGCGTCGCGGTTGAAGATAGGTGCCTGTCATTTCATAGTCAAAGCTATCGTTGTTCTCGTCAATATATCGTGCCCGGCAATAGACAACTCCCGTACGTTCATTGTCGAAGCAGACCATCTGTTTTTCGAGTTTTTCCACGCACCATCGGTCGTCGGCATCGAGAAAAGCTACAAATTCACCACGAGATCGCTTGATCCCCATGTTTTTTGCAACGGCCTGCCCCTGATTTTCCTGTTGGATATAGACAATCTTCGGATTTTTTAGGTAGTTGCACATGACCTCATCCGTGTTGTCGGTGGAGCCATCATTGACCACGATAATCTCGACATTCCGGTAGGTCTGTTTCAGCACGGAATCAATCGCTTTACCAACGTATTTCCCATAGTTAAAACAGGTGACCACCACGCTGACAAGGGGTGTCATATCCATTGAAAATCCCGTGTATTATGCATTGGCACCATTATCTCCTACTTTCTTGAGTCCCATGGCCATCAAAATCGTTCGTGCAATCCCCTTCCATGCAGTCACGGCCTGTGACCAGCACGGATTGCCCGAAAGCGCCTGCCAATCCTTTTGCATGGCCCGCAGATAGTGGCTATGATTCGCATAATAGCGGGCAAGGCCCATCTGGCAACCGGCGATGTAACGGTTCAAATGCGTACAAACTCTTGGGTCCTGCTCGTTGTCTCGCAGCAAACTACGGCTATAAATACCATCAGACAGCATCTTGGTTGGATCACTGCTTGTATTATTTTCATGAAGCCTCCTCAACATTCCAACTTCATTAACAATACCCACGGAGCTATGTCGAGCTAATCGGTAGTAGAAATGAAAATCTTCGCAGACCCTAAGTGTTGGCTCAAAGCAAGGTTCATATTGAAGCATACTTTTTCTGAACAATAATGTTCCTGCGATACCAAAATTCTCTTGTGCCAAGATAAGACACGGATCTTCAAGGATCAATTCTTTCTTGGCTTTTAGTTGCAGCAACAGTTGTGGACAAGTTTGAAAATGTGATTCTAAATAAAAAGCACCTTCATTGAAATTGCGATAGTCACAGAATACCAGCCCAACATTGGAATGACGTTCCATGAAATCAACCTGCCGGAGGATGTGGTCCGGCACCATGATATCGTCGGCATCGATAAAGCAGATAAGATCTCCTAAGCTATGCGTTATGCCCGTATTTCGCGCGATACCTGCGCCGCTGTTGTTTTGGTAATGGTAACTGATTGTAGACGTATATTTTTCAATAAGCTCACTTACAATTGCGCCGGTAGTATCAACAGAACCATCATCAATAACTATCAATTCAAAATTTTGATAGGTCTGTGACAACACACTCTTAATCGCTTCAGCAATAAATTCTGATGCGTTATATGCCGGCATGACGACAGACACCAATGGTTGATATGATATTGGGAGGTTTTCGCCTGCCATTTAACCAGCCTTCCCTTTAAGAATATAACCAGCACTATTAGATATTCAATTCCGTCAAAGGATATGGCAGCCCATTGCAAACCGATGCTCTAAAAAAATCGAATGAGCCCTCATAATCTTTAAGAACTCCATTTAGTCAAAAGACGCTTGACCTTTATCACCGGTTCAAAAACCGCTTGCGGCAGACTGCACAGCAGATAATAAACTATGCTCCGCGTATCGAAGGGACATATCTTCAGCGCCTTGGACAAACAAGACTTGGCCTTTTTTCTATCTTTCACGTCATAATAATAGATAAATGCATATTTTCTATAAATGGTGTTCAGGTTGAGTTTAGCCGCATTGCGCACCCTATGCTTATCGAGTCCAACCAAATCGCCGCTACGGGCAATTTCGGAATTAATAATAGAGACATACCCATCCAGCATTTCGTCATATCTCTTGGAGAGACTGCCAGCTCTTAGGCGGTAGCAAACGAGCTTTTCCGCGCAAAATACAATTCTGAACTTCCGTGCGATTCTCAACCATAGTTCATAGTCCTCACAGAGGATATCCTGATTGAATAAACCGGCCTCAACCAAGCAGGACTTACGAAGCAAGGTTACAGAAGGAGTGTTGATACGATTCCTTCGCAGAAATTCAAGGTAGACATCTCCACTGGGCATGCTGGAGGGACGCTCGTTGACGATATCCCTGCCGTGTTCATCGATCAGGGATGGATATGAATAGACCAGAGCGCAATTGGGCTCCCCTTCGATGGTACGGACAAGGCTCTCCAGGTTTCCTGGCAGCCATTGATCATCATCATCAATGAAAGCCACATATGAACCATTTGCTGCGCTTAGCCCCAGGTTTCTGGCAGCGCCGCACCCAGCATTGTCCTGTCTTAAATAGATAACCCTGTCAGAGACCGGGGCGAGTACGGAACGGATGTCCTGGCTGGAGCCATCATCCACGACAATTATTTCGAAACGTGGATACGTCTGATCGAGAACGGACTGAACTGATTGCAGCAGGTATCGCGTACCGTTGTAGGTTGGAATGATAACACTCACCAGCTCCATATCTTGTCTCCACGAAAATGCGATTAACCTATACTTGTCGCCGGACAATCTTAGTTGAATCAGAATATCTTATAGGCTCAACCACTCAAACGTCACAACGTAACTACTTCGAAGCTTTCACAGGTATTATTTTCAAAATAAGTGTAAATACTCTGAACAAATTCATGGAACCGCGTTAAATGTTCAGGAGCCAAATAAAACGCCTTGATTCTAACGTTGTGGCCCAGGATAATATTACAATTTTGCAGTGCGGAGCAAAAGAAAGATGCGAGTATTTTGGGCATATTTCCCTTGACAGTGATTTCATATTCAATCGGGCCGTCAAAGCATTTGACCTCAAATCCCAGACATCCTTTGATCTTATCAATCATTTCAATCGATTCGCGCGGATGGGGGATATAAAACATCTTTTCGCCGGCAAAATATGACTTTATTTTCTTTAAATATTCCAGATATAATTCCTTTTTTATATAACCGTCTTCAACCAGGCATTGTCCCAGAAAAAAGACTTCATCAGAAGGCAGGGCACGTGTAACCATTTCCCGCAAATAGTCATACTTGTTTCGAATCAAACGATCACCAGTTCCTACTTCAATGTCATATGCTGAAAAAAAATTAATAGTACCGGCATCGTTATCATTCCACTCGATGTAGGACTGCCGCCACATCCGCCGTAGTCCCCCCAAAATTGAGCCTGCTTCTTTCGGGCATGCTTTTCTTAGAAGATAGTTCTTTCGTTCGTCGTTAATCTTTATGACATCCGTACCGTCGTCAATGATATAAAGGGTCTCGTGTGGGAGAGTATTTGCAAAGTGCCGCATATATTGTTTCCACTCTGCAAGATAATTGCCTAGAAAAATATTCTTGACCCTGCCAAAGGACGTCGCAATATTGTCCAACTTTTTTCTATTCTGGTACTGTTGATAATCATAACGGAATCCCCGGATTCTATTGGATATGGTTTTACCGAGGAATCTGGACTCAAAATCCATCGTGTTATTATCTAAAGCAAAAAAGCAAAGGCTGTCCCAGTCATCCGCACCAGCTAATCTTTCGAATAGCTCTTGGGAAAAACCAACCCCCAAGCGTACAACGAGGTGGTTATTCACAAGCTCGAAATATTTTTTCGCTTCCATCGCATTGAGCAACTGTAACGGTGATTCGATCAGGAAAACATTCCCATAAGGAGTTCTCATAATAAATCTTCTCCAACGTCAGCCCTGAAGGTCCAATCGTTCATCATGGCCTTCAGGTCCCCGTTCGCGCCGCAGCCTGAAACCACGCCGATGACCCCAGCAGTTCGTCGTAAGACCCCTGGTTGACAATATGACCATGCTCCATGTGATAGATGATATCACAATCCTTTACCGTGGTCAGACGGTGGGCGATCATGATGATGGTTTTTTCTCCCGAAAGGGTACGAAGGGCATCCATCACCGCCTCCTCGGTAATACCGTCCAGGGCGCTGGTGGCCTCGTCCATGATCAACACGACAGGGTTGCGATACAGGGCACGGGCAATGCCGATACGCTGGCGCTGGCCGCCGCTCAGGCGCACTCCCCGCTCCCCGATGACCGTCTCGAAGCCGTTGGGCAGCTCTTGCTCGATAAACTCGTTCAGGTTGGCAATACGGGCGGCACGAATCACGGCCTCCATGTCGACGTCCTCCTCTGGGACACCAAAGGCGATATTGCGGGTGATGGTGTCGTCGCAAAGGTAGATGTGCTGAGGCACGTAGCCCAGGTTGCGTTGCCAGTTGGCGACAGTGTCGCCGCTGACCTCGCTGCCGTCCACCAGCAATTGACCCTGGGTCGGGCTCAGCAGGCCGAGGATGATATCCACGGTGGTTGTCTTGCCGGAGCCCGTGGCGCCGACCAGTCCGATGGAGGTGTTGGGGGAGATCGTCAGGCTGATTTCTTTGACGGCAGGTTCTTGAGCTCCGGCATAACGAAAGGATACGCCCTCGAGCACGAGTTTTTGTGTGAACGGCAGGGGCTTCAGGCTCTGAGCATCGACAACGGCGACATCCGGATCGGCTGACAGCGGACTTTCGCACATATCCTGATGCAGGATTTCCAGGGTGGGCAGGCTTACGCGCACCGCCGAAATGCTGGCAAAGATCTGCTGCAGGGCCGGCATCAGCCGGTATCCGGCAAAAGCATAGATGGAGAGGAGCGGGACTATCTTGCCCACATCTTTCTCGGATTCCAGGGAATAGATGACGATCAGCAGAATGCCGCCGAAAGCGATGGTTTCCAGGGCATACCGCGGAAGCTGGGAGATAACGCCGACCGTGGCATTCCGCCGCGCATGACGCAGGGCATGGGCCGCGAACCTGTCCAGGAAGACCCGCTCCCTTCCCAGGATCTTCAGGTCCTTGATGCCGCTCAGTGCCTCGCTGGCCGCCTTGAACTTCATGGTGTTGGCTTCAACCTGTTCCCGGCCGATGCGGACCAGGCGGCGGCGTACCACAAGGTAGATCGCGCCATAGGACCCGCCGAGAACGACGATAATGGCAACGGCAACGAAGGGATCGACGACCATCAGAAAAGCCATGATAAAGATGCAGAGCAATGAGCTTGACAGGAGCTGCATGCCGGGGCTGAGAATCCCGGCGATAACGGTCCGGGCCTCGGAGAGCACATTCTTGCCCATCTCGGCGGTGTTTCTGTTGAGGAAAAACTCATAGGGCCGTGACAGGTACGCCGCGAGAAGTCGGCGCGCCAGGTTGTAATTGAGCCTGTTGTCGTACCGGAGCGTCAGCCAGGTGGTCAGGGCCTTGAACAGGTTGCTGAAGACCATGAGGCCAAGCACCACGATTCCCAGAAAGAACAGAAAGCTCTGCAGGCTGCTGAATTGGAAGAAATCATAGGCATGTTTCAGCCACCGGTTGGTCCGGATCACACCCGGATTTGCAACAACCGCCATGAAGGGAAGGATCGAGGCGATGCCGGCCATCTCGACGAAGGCCATACTGACCAGGGCAACGAACTGAACATAGAGTTGGATCTTTTCTCTTTTGGAAAGCAGATCAAACATTTTTCTGATGGTTACGAGCATGAAATAAGGTCTCCGGGACATAATCGTTGAAAATTAGGCACTTCTTTACCGCATGCCTCGGCTGGCAATGGGAAAATCACCTCAAAGGTCTGTTGGAGGCCGGCCTCACGCAAAGGGCTCGAGCCCTATCACGAGGCCCGTTCATAGAGCTGCCCGTGGAAAATCACCTGATTTCCAAGAGCCCTTTTGCGGCCCAGCGGGACAGATAGTCCGAGACACAGGCTTCCTCCAGGCCGACCCTATCGGCCAAACTCTTTGTCGTAACCGGCCGCTGCAACGTTGGTATCAGGTCCATGAGCAGCCTCATCTTCCTCCTCTCATCGCTTGGAGCATCACCAAACGCCACTTGGCCGAGATCAATGTAGAGATCGTAGCGAGGGTTGGAAAGACAGATATTCCCCTCAAACGTCTTATACACAAGTGACGATGCCTCCAAGAGTTCCACCGTTTTTTCCAGCACGCCGACCGCCTCCTCGAGACATGCCTCGCTCATGAGGGAACAGTTGTCCCGTGAAGAATGGTACTCGGGGTACGGCATGCGCGACAGGGAGCAGGACGGGATGCCGTAGGCCTCCCAGATATACTCGTCATTGATGATAATGCTCTCAAAAGCCCCACGGCGGTACGGTATCCCCTGCCCCCCCATGACCGCGGCCATCGCCTGTTCGAGGTTCGAGTCGGCGCCCCGCGATTCCTGGAGGGCAAGCCCCGTTTGCGAACCGAGCATCCACAGACAGGCACATTCCAGAATCCTTCCGCGCTCGTTCTTATCCTGCTTGCCGAGATAATATTCCGTACCCATGATCCCTTGGGCGAGAACCAGTTTATAGGTAAACTTGGTGTTCTTTCCGGCAAGGCGCCGGAAAAGCTCTATCCCGGCAACAACGCCGGCCAAGCCGTCATTGGCGACCCCGGGGTGGTCAAGGTTTGCGCAGAAGGTAAAGGTTTCGCCAAGTTCCCCCCTGTGGGTGAATTCCAGCATCTTCAGAGATCCTTGCGACTCCTCCGTTTCAATAACGACTTCGTATTCGCCTTCCTGAAGTCCGTCATAGAAGGTTTTGGGGACACAGAAACCCCACTCCCTCTGCCAGCTCCTGAAGAGTTGCCTGAAGTGGAACGTAATCGAATCGTCATACCGGTGATCGTAGTGAAGATGCCGTTTCAGTTCCTGAAGGCCGACCTTCCCATGAAACCTTTGCGACAAGGAGATGACGGCCAGGGCATGCCACTTTCCGTCATAGATGACCTGGCCATCCTTGAGAATCTTTGCTTCCTTGACGTCCCATTTGGGGGGTATGACCCAGCCGTTGTATTCCTCGTCAGCATGGTATTCAATAACCCTGAACGGCAGGATTTTCCGCAGGTATTCGATTGTCCTGTCATAATCGCTTGAACAGATGACCCTGTTCAGGGGGGTCAGGTCGTGCAATATCTCCATCATCAGACTCACGTTTCTTCTCCCGGTTCCGCGGCAATTACCATGGCAACCTGTCAGACCATGATTTTTCTGGTCCACTCATGGAGCCCGGCATCGTTTCTCTTCGGCAGGTCATTGGTATCAAGCCGCGAAAGAGCCAAAGGATTCTCGCGCTCCAAATCCGCGATCCCGACGCTTACCGATAAACCGATCCGGCATCCTTTCATGGCCAGAATCGAAAGCAGGGAATCATTGTAACCACCATACGGATAGCACATTACCCAGTTTTCGAGGTCACACCCGATGCCGCCCAGGAACTCCAGCGAGAGATCGATCTCCCGTTCCTGTTCCTCTTTTGAAAGCGAGTCCAGCCAGTAGTGGTCATAGCCGTGGCTTCCGATGAACATGCCGTTTCTCCGCATGCACTCGAGTTGCTCCGCGTCCATGTATAATTCCCTGGCAAAGGCAGCCTCGTCGCCGGTAACAAACTCGGCGAACAGCTTGTCGACCATCCTTGCCCTGAGTTCTTCCGGAAGCCCCTTCTGCAGTATCCTCTTGATGAAAACGACATCCGCCGTATCGTAGCGGCCCGCCACCGCCAGTCTTTCATAGTAGGATTCAGGCCGGTCGAGAGCGTATCCTGACTGGTTTTCGCTGATGTCGGAGAAGATTGTTTGGATGATTCGTGCCTTGTCGGTTACCGATGCGAGAACAAAATGGATCTTGTTCACATCGAGCACGAGATGCTTGGTGACCGCCTTGGCCGGCGGGAAAAAACACCCCTGTATTCCGTATCTGTCGAGAACAGGGAATACGTTGGTGAAATGATCGATATAGCCGTCATCAAAGGTTAACAGAAGCGCCTTCGGCGGCAATTCGTACCCCTTCGTCCGAGCCGCATGAATAAGCTCCTCCATCGTTATGGGGGTATAGTGCGCACGCATGTAGCCGACCTGGCCGACAAAATCCTGCAGATCCAACCCTTTGATCCCGGGATATCGGGAATGTTTCAGATCCCGTACGAAGTGATACATGACAATGGTGATTTTTCTGGGCATACGCACCTGGCTCGATAAAATTCTTGTTTGCGTTGCATGCCTGGTTGAGACGACGTGGCACGACGCCGGTTATTCATGGCACCATCATATCACCACACGCTCAGTCCTCCATCCACCACGATATTCTGCCCCGTCACATAACTCGATGCATCCGAAGCCAGATAGATCAAGGCACCGACCATTTCTTCGCCCTGCGCCATGCGGCCGAGGGGGACGCGTGCGGCGTAGCGCTCCTTGAAGGTTTCATTCTGCCCGCTCTCGACACCGGCGGGAACGAGGGTATTGACCCTGATCCCCTTATCGGCCCAATAGGCCGCCAGGTATTTCGTCAATCCGACAACCGCAGCCTTGGAGGCGGCATAGACCCCCGGATTGCTGATCTGTCGCCCCAGATAGAAGGAACCCTCGTAAATTCTCTTGTCAGAGGCAAGGATGCCATAGATGGAAGACGTCTGGATGATGCTTCCGCCTGTCCCCTGGAGTACCATCCGGCCTCCCACCGCCTGGGCGACCAGAAACATGCCGTCAATGTTGACCGCCATGACCTTGCGCCACTCCTCAAGGGAATAATTTTCGAACGGCGCGAAAAAAGCCTCATGATCAGACGACTTGGAAGCAGCGTTATTGTGCAGGATATGCACGTTGCCGAACCGCTCCACCACCCTCTGCACCATGGCGCTTACAGATCGCGGATCCGATACGTCGCAGGAGACTCCTTCCGCCTCGATCCCGAATTCTTCAGCCAGTTCCCGGGCGAATTCCGCCGTTTTGTCGCCATCCAGATCAACAACGGCAACATTGGCGTTGAACTCGGCCAGCCCCTGGCAGAAACGGCGGCCGAGAATGCCCAGCCCACCGGTCACGATCGCGGTCTTGCCCGTTAGATCGAACATGTTCCTATAGGTGGATTTCATGCAAAAAGACCTTCCTCCCCTGGGATTGGGACATCCTGCCCGCCATGAGAAGCCGCATGGCTCCGAGCGTTTCCTCCGGGTCAATGGCGGGCCTGCCCTCCTTGATGGATTGGCAGAAGTGCCATAACATCCTGCTGAACATGGAAAAATTATCGGTGATCTCATGGGAGGAAATCTTCCTGGTCCCGAAAAAATCGACGCGGAAGCATTTCGTCACATCCCCAAGGGCGTCGAGTTGCAGGAGCGACCCGTCATCCATCTGGACGGCAACCGAGGTATGGGGCGCATCGAGTGCGACCACCGAAACGGCCCGGGAACGGACGACATTGGAGATGGCGTCCACGAGATGAATCCCGTATTTCTCCCATGAATTGAGGATGGTCCCGCGAATCAGGCGGATATCCCCATACTCGTTCAGCGCGGCCCGCGGCTCGTCGAGCTCTTTGGCGTAGCGCATGCCCGCACAGGACATGAGTTTTCCGTTCCTCAGATATTCTCCCAAGGTCGCCAGTTCGGAGATGGAGAGACTCAGGGGCTTGTCGACGAAGACGTGCATGCCTGCCTTCAGAAAAGGGATTGCCATGTCGAAGTGATTTTCGTAGTCGTCGCGGGCGATGATCACCGCATCCACGTTGCCGATCATATCCTCGGGGCGGGAGACCGCATGGGGAATCAGGCAGGCTTCGCACAGCCTTTTTGTTACGTGCGGGTCCTGGCTCCAGCAATGGGTCACCCCAACCCCGTCGATGCCGAATTCGGATGGATCACGGCGCCGTACGTAGTCGTAGATCACGGGCCATCCGGAAGCGGCCAGCCCGGCATCCGAATAACCGTTTATGATCGAGGAAAACGAAAACGGGTGACCATTGCCCTCACTCACCCCTATCATGCCGAGCCGGATCATCACAGAACCCTCCTGTAGCGTTCATCGGCCTTTCCCTCCAGCCAGCTGATTCCCTCCAGTTCCGGGAAAAGGGGAATCTCGTATCCCAGCCAGAAAAAGCGGCCGGAGGGGCCGTTTTCATCCAGTGACAACAGGTAGTCAACCGTCGGGTGGCAGACGGAAGGGGGCATGGGGGCGTCAGGCGCCATGTTGCTGCGAACCGGCCCTGGGCTCATCAGGTTGATCTTGATATTGTAATCGTTGCACTCCTTTGCCGCCGTCACCGTGAAAGCGTTCAATGCGCCTTTTGACGAGCTATACGCGCCGTATCCCGGGAAACAGTTCAAAGGCGCACCGGAGGTCACGTTGATCACCCTGCCGAAGTTATGGGCCTTCATTGCCGGAATGGTCTTCTTCAGGATATACAAGGGGGCAAAACAGTTAACCCGAAAGGAACGCATGACATCATCCATGTCCAGGGAGTCGAACGTTCCGCCTCTATTCACCCCGGCGTTATTGATGACATACGGTATGTACGGATGGTTCTCCAGGATATGCCCAAGGCCGCTTTCCAACTCCTCCGGCTTCGCCAGGTCAATGCAATAGGTCGTTACATTCCGGTTGTGCCGGAAGGCGTCCTGAATGGCCTGTCCCTGCCTGGCAACAGCCAGCACATGGTATTTCCGCGAAAGGTATTCCGTCAGCGACAGGCCGACGCCGCTGCTGACGCCGGTGATGAGAACCGTATCGTTCATTGCACGCCCCTCCCCGCAAGGATGGCTTCCGCAAGAAAGACATCATTCCAGCCGTCGATATCAACCGACCTCTCCGCCGGCATAACGACCGCCGCCGAGTTGCCGAAGAGGATGCTGGGGACATCCGCCGTCAGTCCGTCGGCCCGGAACGCATACACGGCGCCGTTCAACTGGTAGGCCCTGGGGAGCTTTTGCCGGGGCAGCCACGGGTTGACGCCGGGGATGAACACATCCGGTTGGCCGTTCTCGATCCTCCATGCCCGACACGGGTTCAATTCGGCCTCCTTGAAGGTTGCGACAGAGTCGATGGCGCTGTCTTGCAACAATGCGAGGCA
Organism: Oryzomonas sagensis; assembly: GCF_008802355.1. Taxonomy (NCBI): domain Bacteria; kingdom Pseudomonadati; phylum Thermodesulfobacteriota; class Desulfuromonadia; order Geobacterales; family Geobacteraceae; genus Oryzomonas; species Oryzomonas sagensis. The sequence goes on from NZ_VZRA01000007.1 coordinate 22,037, forward strand.
CTGCCGTATATCGTCGGCGCTCCGCAAGGGTGAGGTGGGTTCCAGCAGCATGACGATGTCGGCGCTCTCGCCCTCGTTTCGCAAAGCTTCGATGAGATACCGCAAGGTGTCGATAACCAGGGCGTCGTCCGCGGCAAGCCGGGAGGGCCGGGAGTAGACTTCGGCCCCGCTCTCTCCGGCGACCCGGCCGATCTCGTCGTCGTCGGTGGACACGATAATCCTGTCGATTTCGCCCACCTGCTGCGCAACCTCAACGGTCCAGCACAGCAAAGGCTTTCCCGCCAGCGGCGTTATATTTTTCCGCGGTATCGACTTGCTGCCGCCCCGGGCGGGTATGACCGCCAGTACCCTCTTCCCCTGTATCATCTCTTTACGGCTCCCATCGCGGCATTGCCCGCGGCATCAGAAATTCAGGTGCAAGGTATCCAACGCCTTCTTGTATTCGGCCCACTCCCCGACATCAATCCACGACTTTTCGCTGACCGGGTAGATGCCGACCTTCCCCCCGGACTCCTTTACCTTCTCGATAAGATGGGTAAAATGGAAAAATTCATTTTCCGGGATGAAGCTCAATGTTTCCGGTTTAACCACATACAAACCGGTATTTACCAGGAAGTTGTATTCGGGTTTCTCACGTATCCTGCTCAGGATGCCGCCGTTTTCCACCTCGCAGACGCCGTACGGGATATTGTAGTTCTTGAGGGAAGCCACCAGGGTGATGTCGTTGTCGTTGGTCAGGTGGTGCTTCACCACATCCGGGTAGTCTGCCTTGATGATGACGTCGCAGTTCGTCACGATCAGGGGCGTGTCGATCTTGCCGCACAGATACCGCAGGCTGCCGGCAGTCCCCAATGGCTTGTCCTCGTATATGTACTCGATGGTGTAGGCAGGGCCCAGTTCCTCGAAATAGGATTTGATTATCTTCGACTTGTAGTTGACGGAGATGTAAAATTTGTCGACCCCGCAGACAACGAATGAATCGATTATGGTCTCAATGACGGTCTTGTCGCCGAGCGGGATCAGCGGCTTCGGCAGTATCCTGGTAAAAGGATCGAGCCGGGTCCCCTTCCCCCCGGCCATGATGACGACCGGCAGGCGGATCGGCGCGAGTTGCCGGCCGGCCTGCACCTCTCCGAAGACATTCTCCCAGAGCAGGACCTCGATGATCTCCCTTTTCCCGTTGACGACCGGAATGCACCCTATCTTCTTCTCCAACATCGTGGCTTTGATCTGTTCCAGATCGTAACCGGCAGTTGCAAGGCACGGCATCGTGTTGCAGATGCTCTCCACCGTGCCGTCGAGACTTCCTTCCGCCAGAATCCAGCGCCGGATGTCGCCGTCCGTCAGGGTGCCGATCAGACGCTCTTCGCCGTCAACGACAAACAGGGTTCTTCGTTCGGTCTCTTCAAGCTGCAGCAAGGCGTCCTTGACCCGTGAACCGTTCCTGATCATGAGCGTGGTAATCATAACAAGACCTTTCAGGCCAAATCCCGGAACTCTTTCCGGATGAGATCTTCCGAGAGTTCTATGGTCTTCAGCTTTTCCTTGATCCGCAGCGATGTCTTTCCATCCCGGAACCGGTCATAGGGATTGCCCATTGTCTCCAGGCCGGCCCTGAAATCGTGGGAGAGCGCCCGGCCAATACCTTCTCCGATCGATTCGGTCGAGGTATCGGCGTCGATCACATTGGCCGCCCGCATCCGCCCCCTCTGGCGTTCGCCGATGTTGACGACCGGCAGCCCGAAGGAGGGTGCCTCAATCAACCCGCTCGAAGAATTCCCCAGCATCAGGTCGAGATTTTTCAGGCAGCTCAGGTACTTAAGCTGGCCGAGACTGTCAAAGAGCTTGAACCTGTGCGGGTTTGCCCTGCAGAATTCCTCAACCCTGGCGTTGATGACGCTGCCGCCCGTATCGGCGTTTGCCTTGGTGAAGACCGCCTTGATGCCCGAGGCTTCGATCGCTGCGAGCAGATTGTCGATCTGTTCCCGAGCCGTGCCCTGCTCGGTGGTAACCGGATGATAGGTGACAATGGCAACGATCCCTTCCAGCTTGAACCGGAGCGCAGTTTCCAACTCATTGCGGTTCAACAGGGGCAGCCGGTACAGGGCGTCAAGCCCCGGCGCGCCAAAATTGAAGGTGACATCGGGGTTTTCCCCCATCTGCAGAATCCGTGTGCGGTAGGTTTCAGTTGCCGGAAAATGGATACTCGCCATCTTGGTCAGGGAATGCCTGAACACCTCGTCAATGGCCCCCTGGCTGGTTTCACCGCCATGGATGTGGGCCAGCGGGATGCGGAACACCACTGCCGCAAGGGCAATCGGGACGATCTCGAACCGGTCCCCCAGAAGCACAACGATATCCGGCCCGATCTCCTTCAAGGCATCGGCAAAGGAGATCATCGCCACTCCCATGGATTTGACGATCCCACTCTCACTGTCGGAGGAGAGCAACATCTCGATCCGCTTGTCGATGCGAAATCCGTCCTTCTCGATGACATCGGCGGTCATGCCGAATGCGGCCGCAAGATGCATGCCCGTAGCAATGACGCTCAACGACAGATCGGGATCATCCTCGATCTCCTTCATGAGCCAGCAGAGCAGCCCGTAATCGGCCCGTGACGTGGTGACGACGCAGATTTTGCGTTTTTTTACGCCAAGTAATGCCATTGCAGCACGTCATCCTTTGCAATCGTCTTGTTGACCCTCAACCCGACCAGCTTCTCCATGTCTTTCGGCTGCACACCGTGCCCCGGCCTTTTGACCGTCAGCTTATCGATAGAGATGATCTCGCCCTCCGCAATCGTTTCCGCAGCCACAACGCTCTTTCGGGCAATATCGATATTCTTCAACTCGCAGGGGGCCGGTCTCTTGATGCCGTCACCCATGGCCTGCTCGACGTTCCTGATCGCCTGAACCATGCGCATGAAATCCGCCGGATTGAGCGACGCCTTGTGGTCAGGCCCTTCCATGGCATTGTCCAGGGTAAAATGTTTCTCGATAACCCTGGCACCGAGTGAAACCGCCGCCAGGGGGATCTCGATGCCCGGGGTATGGTCCGAGTAGCCCACCGCCGCCTTGAAGGCCTCCCGCAGGGTGAGCATGGCGTTCAGGTTGATCTCCCCATAGGGTGCGGGGTACTCGGTGACGCAATGGAGCAGGGTGACGCAAGGGTTTCCGCACGCCTGGAATATCCCGAGGGCCTCTTCGACCTCGCCCAGGGTGGACATACCGGTGGACAGGATCACCGGCTTCCCCTTTCGCGCGATATGTTCCAGCAAAGGATGGTTGGTGATCTCACCCGACGGGACCTTGAAGGTGGACATGCCGAGCGAATCCAAGAGGTCCGCGCTCTCCTCATCGAAGGGGCTCGACATGAACTCGATGCCGCGCCGGCGGCAGTGGTCGAAGAGCTCCCTGAAATCCCCATCTTTGAGTTCGAGCCTCTTCAGCATCTCGAACTGGGAAGCCCCTCCCGTTGCGTCGCGCTTCTGGTAGTCCGCCTTTGCCGCGCTCCTGGTAACCAGGTTCTCGGCCTTGAAGGTCTGGAACTTGACGGCATCGGCACCGCACAGCCTCGCGGCATCCACAAGCTCTTTGGCGATTTCCGGCGAACCGTTGTGATTCACGCCCGCCTCGGCAATGATATAGGTCCTCTGTTCACGCATCATCCGATCCTCTTCGCGGGGTTGCCCACATACGTCCCCGGGATCGTTATATCCTTTACCACCGTGGAGCCGGCGCCGATCAGGCAATTGGCGCAGATGCCCACGCCCTGGATGACGTTCGCCCCGGTTCCGATCAGGCTGTTGTCCCCCACGGTTACGCCGCCGCTGAGCGTGGCGCCGGGCGCGATGTGGACGTTATCCCCGATCCGGCAGTCATGCTCGACCGTGCTGTTCGTGTTGAGGATGCAGGCACGCCCGATCTGCGAGCCGCTGTTGACCACCACCCCGTCCAGGACGGCTGTTCCGGCACCGAGCCGGACCTCCTCGTTGACGACGGCCTGGGGAGACACCACCGGAGGGAACCCGTAACCGAGCGCAAGGAATTCGTTCTGAAGCCTGATCCTCCGGTCTGAAGCGTCGATTTTCCCTATGCCGATAATTGCCCGGCAAGCGGCATCTTTCCGTATCATCTCCGCAAGGATGCCGTCATCACCGAGATACGGGGCCCCGAGAATCGGCCCATTGTCCTGCCGGTCCGTATAACCGGCAAGGTCATAGCCGGATTTTTTCAGGACGCAGATCAGGACCTTTGCATGTCCGCCTCCGCCGATGACGACCAGCCTATCCATGGCGCAACCGCTCGGCCACAAAGGCCACCTCGCCCGCCGTGATACCCGTGCTGCAGGGAATGTTCAACGTTATCTCCAGCATCCGGCACGCCTTTTCGATATGATACTGCTGGCAATCGCGGTAGGGGACCTGGAGGTGATTCAGGTGCCAGACGGGTCTCGTCTGGACCCCCTCCCCCTTCAGGTATGCCATCACTTCCTCCCGGTCCTTCCCGTAGCGGGTGCGGTCGACCTGCAACGCGTACATCCAGTGGTTGTTCCGCGCATACGGGGGGGCGTCCGCAAGCGTCAGGCCGTCGATGTGGTCTATCGTCTCCTTGTATCTCAGGAAATTTTCCCGTTTCGACTCCAGAAATCCGGGCAAAAGTTCCAGCTGTGCCACCCCGATTGCGGCCTGGACGTTGGTCAGACGGAAGTTGTAACCGACCTCGTTATGAACATACCTGACCTCATCGTCCTTTGCCTGGGTGGTCAGGTATCTCGCCCTTTCGGCATATTTGGGAATGCTGGTAACGATCATCCCCCCGCCGCCGGTCGTGATGATCTTGTTGCCGTTGAAGGAAAAACAGCCCACATCCCCGATGGTTCCCGTATGCTTCCCCGCCAGCACCGGATCGAGATAACGGGTGCCCAGGCTCTCGGTCGCATCCTCGACGATGCCGATGTTGCGGTCGCGACAGGTAGTCGCAAGTTCATGCATCCTGACCGCATTGCCGAATATGTGGACGGGGATTATGGCGGCAACCCTTCTGCCGGTTCGCTTGTTGTAGGTAACGCCACGCTGGATTTCCGTCTCGTCCCGCAGAAAATCAAGGGTTTTTTCCACGTCAATGTTGTAGAAATCGTCGCAATCCATGAAGACCGGGGCGGCGCCCAGGTAGTTCACGGCATTCACCGGGGCGATGAACGTGAGGGTCGGGACGATAACCTCATCGCCGGGGAGCACGCCAACAACCCTGAGCGCCACCTGGAGCGCCGCGGTCCCGTTGACGCAGGCAACGGCGTGGGGGGAGCCGACGAAGGCGCTGAACTCCTCCTCGAACCGTTCAACGTACTTGCCGGCCGTGGAAACCCACCCCGTATCCAGGCACTCCTTGACATAGTTCCATTCATTGCCCTTCAGGGACGGTACTGAGAGCGGTATCATTTTCGGAGTATCCATGCGCCCCCTATAAGATCGTTCAGATGTTGTAGATATGCGGTTTGTACAGCTTGAGGTTTTCCGGAAGGGCGAACCACTCGATTGTCCGGGCAAGCCCCCTCCGCAGCCCTTCGAGGCCGGCGTAGTTCTGTTCATGCCTGAGCAGCCGCCTCGCCTTGGCGGTATCGGCCCAGAGCCTCTCCACCTCGCTCTTTTCGGGCCTGAGCCGCTCCTCATCGGTGACGATCTCCATGTCAGCCCCCATGATATCGGCAATCATCCGGGCCGTGTCCCCCATGGAGATCTCGTAGTTGCTGCCGATATTGATCACCTCACCCACGGCTGCATCGCATTGGGCGACCGCCATGAACCCGGCAACCGTGTCGGTCACGTAGTTGAGGTCGCGCGTCGGATGGAGCGCACCGAGCCTGATGGTGCGAGCCCCGGACGCAATCTGGGTAATGACCGTCGGCACAAAGGCCCGCGCGGATTGTCTCGGTCCGTAGGTGTTGAAGGGGCGGATTATGGCGACCGGCGTTTGAAAGGAATGATAAAAGGACAAGGCGAGGTGGTCGGCGCCGATCTTGGAAGCGGAGTACGGCGACTGGCCCAGGAGGGGATGTTCTTCGGTTATGGGCACAAAACGGGCCGTGCCGTAAACCTCGCTGGTCGATGTGTGCACCACCTTGGCCACCCCCAACTCGCGAGCGGCCTGAAGGACATTCAGGGTCCCCTTGATATTGGTGTCGACATAGGTATCCGGCGAATGGTAGGAATAGGGGATCGCTATGAGCGCGGCCAGATGGAGTACGATGTCGCACCCCGTCATGGCCTGTTTCACCCCGTGGGGGTCACGGATATCGCCGCTAAAGACGTCCAGCGACGTCGACACTTCCGGGGCGAGGCTGTCCAGCCATCCCCAGGAGTTGAACGAGTTGTAATACACGAAGGCGCGGACATCGCAGCCGGAGCGCACGAGTTCCTCGGTGAGGTGAGAACCGATAAAACCGTCGGCGCCGGTCACAAGGATTTTTTTGTTTCTCAGGTCCATTGATGCTCTCTTTTCCGTGTCAAGCGTGGCGGCGGACCTGCCCCCGGCGTGCCTTACCGGGGCTCCGTGTCCTTAATATGTTCGGTTATGACATCGGGCAACCTCTTTGCCTCGCGGCATCGCTTCCCGGCAACGGCCCGTATGGTCGCCCGCAACGCTTCCCCCTGTCGGAGGTACTCCCGCGCCAATTCAAGTATTTCATCGATCTCCCCGCTGGAGGGGAAGACGGGGAACTCGCGCACATAGTCATACTCGAGGAGCGTCTGCAGGCTGAGCATCTTGTGGGCGCTGGACCCGAGAAAGATGCACGGCGTTCCACCCAGTGAAGCGAGGATGGTGGGATGGTATCTGCCGGAGATGAAGAGGCGGGCATTTGCCAGGATCGCGCCCCCCATGAATACCGAGGTATTGACCGGGACAAACCCCACCCCGGCTTCGGCTGCAACCGTCCGGAGAAAGACATCCCCCCCGCAGTTTTCCGTGAGATACACCGGATACCCCAGTCCCTGAACCTTTTCCAGAAGGCGCGCGAAATGGGGTACTGCCGCTGTTTTGTCTTTCGCGGCCAATGCGCTTCCGCCGATGCAGATATAGGGTTTGGAGAAATCCAGCCGCCCCAGATTCTGCTTGTTCTCCGGGAAGGGCATGATGAAGTCTCCGTTTGCCGGGATCTGCGAGGCGCTCTTCTCGATGTACGGATACCAGCTGAAAAGGGAATCGGGGACAAGGCTGCACTCGGCGGCCGGCATCTCCTTCTTCACATAGTCCAGTGACTGGTAATCCCGCACAATGACCCCGTTACACCGGGACAGCGTCCTTCGGGCGAATTCCAGGGTCGCATGATTCCGCCCGGTGGTAGGGCAGTCGGAAACGAGTCCATTGGCAAAAACCACCTTTTTGTGCAGATGCAGCCCCAACTCGGCCATCCCCAGCAGGAACAGGACTTCCCGGCGCGGCGGGGTGGCAAGCACAAAATCGCCTTCCCCATGGATGACGAGGAGGTCGGCGTTTTGAGCCTTCTCGTATATCTCCCCGATCTCCCGGTGGGTATCCTTGTAGCGGAGGATATTGGCAACGGTTTCCACAGGATCATGGGCTATGAAATCCTTGGCCCCGAATAACTCTTCCAGCCGGATATAGTACTCGTAGATCCTTTTTTTGTGCCGGCTTGCACGCAGCATCGCAAAGAGCCAGCCATACCCCGGCGGGAGAAGCGTACCGACATATCCGAAGCCGGCAGAGTCCAGTTGGAACGCACTGCCGGGTATGGTATCGCCGACCCGGAATCGCTCCGACAATATCTGCAGCAGGGCAATGCTCCCGCCTCGCCCCCCCCAGTTTTGGTATGAACTGTTATCGCCTACCAGCAGAACGTTTGTCATGGATGCTTTCCGCGGGGTGCGCCGCCCGCCGTCAGTCAACAAGCCTCCTATAAATTTTAGCGTAGTTCTCCGCCATTGCACGCGCGGAATACGTACCGACGACTATTTTTTTACATCGGTCAGCCATTTCTGCCGCCAAAGCCTCATCCACCATGACTCTGCCGATGCCTTCCGACAGATCAACGGCACGGGGAGCTGGCACCAGTATCCCCGCCTTGCCATGCTGCAAGACCTCGGGGACCCCCCCGACACTGGTCGCAACAACCGGCACCCCCGCCTGCATCGCCTCGAGCAGGACGAGCGGTAGCCCTTCGGTGAGGGAGGACAACACAAAGACTCTGAAAAACGGCAGATAGTCTCTGGCGTTCTCCCGGTAGCCGGGCATGAGTACCCGGTTTTCCAAACCGAGTTCCCGCACCTTCCGCTCCAGGTCCTTCCGCAGGTCGCCATCCCCCAGAATCACCAAACGGATGTCCTGACGCCTTTGGGCCAGAATTGCAACCGCCTCGATCAGCCGGTCAAACCCTTTTTCCCTTGAGAATCGCCCGATGGCGCCAAGGGTATACCCCCCCCGGCAGAAATCCCGTACCTCACGATCGAGTCCCTTGCCATCAACGAGGTCAACGGGGTCGCTCGCCAAAGGAATGCCGTTCGTGACCACTTCCATGCGGAGCCTTGGGCGATTCCTCAATTTGGGATGGCTTTTCATGGCCTCGTTGACCAGCACGATCCGGTCGATAAAATTCAGGGCAAGCGAATCGAACCATTCGTAGAGCATCATGCGGTTGATCTCGCCCGTTCCTGTCCAGCCATGTATCGTCGCGATCATGGGGATTTTGCGAATGCTCCGCGGGATAAGCCCAAGGAGGATATTCCCCTTGTAACCATGGGAATGGAGGAGCGTTGCTTTTTCCCTGCGGGCAAAACGGAGAACCTCAAGGGCACCCACCACATTGGGTCCCGATCTCATGCGGAAAACCTGCACCCGCAAGCCACGCCGACGGGCCTCTTCTTCAAGCGGCTTGTCGGCAACAGCACGCTCCCCCATGCTGGCCAGGACCGGTTCAAACCCCATCGCGACCTGTTCGCTCATCAGGTTGAGGAGCATAATCTCGGCTCCGTACAATCCGCCGCTATCAATGACATGCACGATCCTCATCTCATCCCTTGCGCGGCGTCCAGACCACCTGTTTTTTCCCGAGGAGGAATTTGCCGAAAGCGTGTGCCGCGGCCAGGTTAAGCAGGAAAAAATATCTGCTGAACGTCAGGACTCTTCCCCAGACTCCGGCACTCTTTGTGCGGGGTGCGGCTAAAGCGCCCACATACCCTGCATGCTGCAGCACCAGCATCACCGTATACCCTTCGCCATTCCCCAATAACAGCCAGTTAGTGACATAGGCAACAAGCAGAAAGCAAAAGCAGAGATAACGCAGTACCTTGTGGGACCAGAGTTGCCAGGCGAAAAGAGGGTTAATCCCCGGCCACAACAACTGCCGCATGTCGAAAAGAGCCCAGAACGCACGCAGGGATACCCTGACCCGCATCCGGTACTCGTCGTCCGTATCCTTCAGGCTAGGTTCCCACAGGACGGCCTCGGGCTCATACACGACCCGATACCCCTGTTGGACGACCTTGAGCGGCTGGACGAAATCCGGCAGTTGATCGGCGTTCATCGGCCGGTAGAGCGTGGCGCGCACGGCATCTATCCCACCATCCACCCCGACCACCGAACCGAGCCTGGTCTCGATGGAACGAAGGGCATTCTCATACTTCATATAGGCGCTGCACCCCTCGCCGATAGGGGTGCCGTCCGGGTTGGCGTAGATCATCCTGCCGGTAACATACCCCACCTCTTCATCGGCAAAATTCGCCAGCAGCTTGCGTAACGCATCGGGAGCATAGAGGGAGTTGGCATCGGAAAAGATGATGATATCTCCCTTTGCCAGGGGGACGGCCATATTGAGAGCGCCGGTCTTGCCGGCACGGGGTTCCTGCCTCAGGAGGCGGACATCGCGGGCGGCGAAGCCTTGCACGACAGCGTCGGTCCGGTCGGTCGACCCGTCCGAGATAACGATGATCTCCAGCTTATCGTGAGGGTATTCCAATCCGAGCTTATTTTCGATGGTGGTTGCGATGCCCTCCGCCTCGTTGTAGGCCGATATCAGAATCGTGACGGTCGGTTCGAAGGTTTTCTTCTTGACCGTGCGCTGAAGGCAAGCCGCCAGACCGGCGGCAAGCAAGGGGTAGCCGGCATAGATATAAAAAATGAGTGCCACTGATAAGAAAAAAACCGTTGCAATCATCGGCTGCTTTCGCGTTTATGATCGAGTGATGTAGCTGTGAAAAACAGGGTAAAAATCTTCAATGAAATCGAACACACGCTTCCGTACCGTCTCAATGCTTTCTTCCCCCAGTGGTGCATTGATCCGTACGAAGGCGTTATCTTCACTCCGGCCTGAGAATTTATCCACAACCATGGCAACTTTTTGCGACTGCGTGCTGTGAACGGCCTTCCCGTTTGCCTGAAACCAATAAACGACGAGTTCCCGGTCCCCCTGATGCTCAGCTATCATATACGAGTATTGGATCGTCAGCTTCTGCTTGTTTTTCAGGACATACTCTCCGGTGCCGCGATTGCCGATCTGCCACCCCTGCCCCTGAAAGCAGACCAAAGGATCATGGGCCGCTCCGACTTTCTTTACCGTGCGGTAATACCCGATGTACAGGTTGACGAGCCCTTTGCCGCGGCGGTAGGAGTGATAGAGATAGTCGTCAAGTTTGAGCGCCTCGACGATCGGTGGGTCCATCGGAAAAGCACGGATCAGTTGCCAGGTGCCGACCGGGGAAATACCCTGTTGCAGCGGTTCCTTCGCCCTATCGGCTGCCCCCGCCTTGAGATGCTCCTTGATGACGAACGTGGTACCGGCCAACAATACGATAAGAATTGCCAGCCGTACCGACCTCACCGCTCCCATAACGCCAGCCCCTTTCCCGCCGCCAGAAACAGGCCCAAGGCAATCCCGAACACGGCAAGCCCCAAACACGTATGGAGCGTCCCTTCCGACAGGTCGATGGAGAGGAAATAGAGAGCTGAGATCAGGACGAAAACACGGAGGATATTGACTGCGAGCGCAATGGGAACAGCGAGGAGTAACAGCGTCCCCCGCAGCATAGTGGATCGCAAGGTAAAATACGCCAACACCGTTCCAAGGGTCAGCATGGTCATGATCGATCGAAGACCGCTGCATGCCTGCACAACCTGGAACGTCCCTTGGGGAAGTTGTATTATGTTTCCATCGTGAAAAATCGGAATACCGCTGAATGATGCAAGTCCGACGCTTGCCTTGGTGACGAGCAATTGGAGCGGAATGGTCAGTCTCGCTATAATCTGGGCCGGGACAGGTATCATGAAGGCGAGGAACACGAGAGGGAGAAAACAGGCCCTGAAGACGCCATAGCCAAACAGAAAAATGACGGCACCCCAGAGAAATACGATCATGGACAGCGACGCGATGGTTTGCATTTCTCCTATTTTCGAAACGGCATAGAGAAACAGGGCGCCTGTTGCCAGAAGCAATCCCGACCATGAACCGACAGCCTGTTTTTCAAGAAAAACCTCTCGCTTTTGCCAGAGCATATAAGCGGCCACCGGCGCTATTATAAAGCCATGTGAATAGTCGTCGGAATGGGACCAGGCATGAACCAGGCTGGTGATGACGGGAAAGTAGGCGCAGACGAAAGCCACGCCGAAAACGGCCCAGAAGAGGTACTGTAGTTGAACGCCACGCGCCGTGGATAACAATTGCTTTGCAAACGGCATCGAACAGTCCCCTTTACGAGCGCATAGAACCATCGTCAAAATACATCCGCTTCAGTGATGTGAAGCTGAAGTCCCCCAGCAGCTGGTGAAATCGTTGTGCCGTCTTGTGAAGATTGAGGTAGTGACGAAACGTGCTTTTGACGCCGGCGCCTCTCATTCGGGGTTGTTCCGGATCGAGTTCCCAGGGGTGCAGATAAAAAACGAACGATTTATTTTCTTTGGAATTAATACGTTGCAACCCCCACTTCGTGAATGCATAGGGGAAAAAACGGAAATATCCTCCCCCGGCAATGGGAATGTTTTTTCCGCAAATGTTTACGGTTGTAATAGGAATTTCGAATATTCGCGGTGCAGCCCCGATTTCAGCCCCTCCGGTTTCGGGCGCTTCCGTCTCCGGGTCCCAGTCGCCATTGGCTTTGCGCAGCACATTGCAAGCGTAGCGGGGCCAGTCGGGAATCCCATAAAAGTCATGGCGAATAGGGAATACACTGGAATCGTAAAGATACCCCGCCTCAATCAGCTCATCGAAGGCCCAGAAAGAGTTGCGTGCGATTGAATAACTGGGAGCGCGATACCCGATGACCGCTGTTCCAAGCAAGTTTTCAAGCACCGCCTTGCTTTTGCGGATGTCGTCGCGGAATTCCTGTCTGGTTTGCTGGGTAACCCGTTGGTGGCCATACCCATGACAGGCGATTTCATGTCTTCTTGCCTGAATTTCCTTAACTAATCGAGGTGTGCGTTCCGCAATCCACCCCAGCACAAAAAACGTGGCGGTAACGCCGAATTCGTCGAGCATATCCAGTATGCGGCGAGTATTATCTTCAACCCGCAATGGGTAGGCGCCCCACTCACTGCGTTTCACACAGCGCTCGAACGCCGACACTTGAAAATAATCTTCCACATCGATGGTCAGGACATTAAGAATCAAAAAGTCTTCCTCACTTCGACAATGCCACGGTTGATCTCTTTGGCGTCGGCCGCTCTGTCCACAGCATAACGATAGGTTTCAAAGGAATACGTCACACCAAGGCTGATGTCATAATTGAAAGCATAGGTCAAGCCGCTTGTGGCGATGAAATGGTAGGGGAAATCGCCGGAATTGCTCTGATAGAAATGTTCCGCCGTTGCGTTAAGGCTGACCGTCAGGCTCGGTATGATTTCGTGACGTCCATAGCCGGAGAAGGAAAGTTTGCGCTGGCTACGAATATCCGTTTGCGTATTGACATACTCGGAATAGGTGCTCGACGCCCCCAAAGCCCCGCGGGCCAATACCTTGTCGATCTTCCCGATGTAGTCGGTTTCTTTGGTCGAAACGGACTGCGGATCTTCGGTGGTTTGAGCCTTTGTTTCCACCGTTACCGTGGCGACCTCGAAGTCATGCGTAAGGCCGGCATCCCAAAAATAATACGCAACATCATTGGCCTTGTCGAAGAGCTGCCAGCTTCTGCCCAGTTTGCCGAAAACAAAAGACTTGTCGGCATATTGATATTTGAAGCCACCATACACGTCATGCGTGTCGAAACGACTCAGCGACGTTTTGCTGCGCGTAAATGCATACCCGGACGTAAGACTCAGTTTGGGCGTCACTTCATAACTGAAATCGGCAAGGGCACTATGTTCGAACTTGTCGATGCTGGTTGCATCCCAATACCGGGTATCGGAATAGCGATAACCGGTTTTGAGCGTACTCTTTTCGCCCATTTTCCACAGCAGATACGGCGAAACGGCAGCGATATTCTGGTCGGTCTGGTTGAGAAAGAGACTGCTTTGGGTGGTCACGTCACGGGTAACGTTAACGGTTACCCGGCGATAGGTTTCATTGAGATCGAGATAGAAGAAATTATCTACAAACGCGATGTTCCCCTTCACCATGGCGTCGTGATTAAACTCGGCATCACGGCTGTGCCGCGCATAGTTTCGGTAGTCGAACGTATAGGCCGTGTCCCAATTCCAGAAGGGGGTCAGGTAATGAAGCGACGCTCCCGGCTGGACACGGGTAATATAGTCGGTTCTCTTGCCGGCCGCGACCTCGTAGATGTTGTCGTTGACCTCTTCGCTGACCGCAAGCGATGGCTTAAACGCCGTCTCTGCGGCGCAGGCCTGCCGGGCAATCCCCGTTACAAGGCCTGTTACGATCAGTGAGCATATCATCCAAGCCTGCCGGGAACAGTTCATCATTTTCTCCTGCCGAAGGTATCGCCGCCAAAAACCCTGCGGACAAACCCTACATTCGTGGGTTCATGAGGCATGTCAAGGGCACTGTCGTCTCCCTGGGGCGGGACGATTTCATCCAGCTTTCTGATAAGGCTGAATATCTGCGAATCGGCCTTTGCCATATGCGAGGAGACGCTATTCTGAAGCTGCGTGAAGCGATCCTGAAACTCGTTGATGACTGTTTGCACCGGGCTGCCGCTTGTCCCCTCAAGCGCATCGATCCGCCGGGCAATATCGCTCAACAGAGCGCGCATATCATTGTTGTCCAGCACGTGCGATGCAGCGCCGGCATCGGCCGACAACGCTTCCGGGGGGGTAACGGCCCCGCTCGACCAAAAATGGTTGTCGAAATCAAGGTCCCCGATAACTTCGCGCACCATCTCGACGGGAATCACCTTCATTTCTTCGGCAAATGCCGAAAGCATCAGGAAATCGCAGATAATGTTTATTAAGCGGGGAATTCCCCTGCTGTAGCGGAAGATAATGTCCAACGACTCGAAAGGGAACTCCACGGCAAGGGCATTGCCTGCGACTTCCAGGCGATGCATTATGTACCGCTCGGTTTCCTGACGGTTGAGCGATTGTAAATGGCAATTTATGCTGATCCGCTGCCGCAACTGGCGCAGCTCGGGGGTAGACAGGATCGTCCTCAGTTCGGGTTGTCCGACTAGAATAATCTGCAGGAGCTTACTGTCGGACGTCTCCAGGTTGGAGAGCATCCTGACCTCTTCCAGAAGCTCCGGAGCGAGGTTTTGGGCTTCATCTATGATCAGGATCGGCTGATTGCCGCGCGCATACTGGTCAACCAGGAAATCATTCAGATCCCGGATCAGGGTAACCTTGTCCTTCCCTTGGGTCTGAAGGCCGAAATCGTCATTGATCATCGCCAGCAGCTGTTCGGAGGTGACGCGGGTGTTAAAAACCTTGGCCAGGACCAACTGCTCATAGCGCTTATTGAGCAGGTTTCTAATTATTGTGGTTTTGCCCGAACCGACCTCTCCGGTAAGAAGAATGAAACCTGCCCGCTCTCTGATTCCGTAGTCCAGAAACGTCAACGCCTTTTTGTGCGACTTGCTCAGGTAGATGAAACTTGGGTCGGGAACCAAGTCAAATGGTTTCATGCGCAAATTGAAAAAGGTTTCGTACATACGTGCTCCGCTTTTGTTATGTAGCCTTGTGATAATACGAGTAGCGTTCGTCATGCCGGTCAAGTATGGCGTCGTTATATACCATTCCCAGTAGTTCGCACCCCTTGAGAGCTTCAACAGCTTCCTTGATGTTTTCGTGGGAAGCAAGCCGTTCCTTTACGACAAACAGTACCCCGTCCATCTGGTGGGCTAAGGAGCGCGTCTCCGCAAAGAGGAGAATGGGCGGCGTGTCGAAGATGAGATACCGGTCGGGATAGCGGTATTTCATCTCTTCGATCAACTCCTTCATCTTCTGCGACGTGAACAGTTCGACCGGGTTGCTGACAGCATGGCCAGCCGGTATTATGGAGAGCTTGCCAATACCTGTGGCGATGATCGTATCTCCGATATCCGTTCCATCAAGGAGGACGTCCGAGAGTCCTCGTCCGCTGTCAATATTGAGGTAACGCTGGACAGAAGGACTGCGCAGGTCCGCGTCCACCAACAGGACGGTGTGGTCGAATTCCTGGGCCAGACTGATGGCGAGGTTGAGGGCGGTGAGCGTCTTCCCTTCGTGTGGTACCGCGCTGGTCACCATAATCGTGTTCTTGAAAAAATCCTCACCTTTGGTCATTTTTACCAGTACGGATTTTAGTTTTCGGTACTCTTCCGCCGTAGGTGAATGCGGATCGTTCAGATTGACGAGATACGGGTTGTCAGGTCTTATTTTGTGGGCTACGGGCGGGATTGGAGGAGGCTGAGACGGAATGGCCCTGAAAACGCGTTTTTGTGGATGCCCCTCGGGAGGCGGGGCAACGCCATCCCGAAGCTGTGCCGCCTTTTCCATGGCCTTTTCGATTCTGCTCATATGTTAACCCTTTCGTGATACATCAGGTGTATCGCCAGATGGCCTTCTTACCGCAGATGCCCCTTGACGTCCTGAACCAGATTAGCCGGAGAAACGTAGGTAATCATTTTATCGACATAATTAAGTCCCAGCAGCTCCATTGCCGGGAAACAGAGCAGAAAAAGAAAATATACGCCGGCAACGGTAAACAGGCGCGTCGCGCGCTTGTGCTGCATGGCCGCCTCGCGCGGATTCAGTATATGTGGAATAACCGCCAAAACGGGCACACCGAATTCCTTGACAAAATTGGCATCTTTCACTGATGCGTCCATCTGTTCAAGGAACAGCAGAACGCAAAAACTGCCCGCCAGGCCACCGGCGATTCCGAACAACATAATGGCAAGGCGATTCGGGCTTATGGGTGCCGTGGGGAGGACAGCGGGGTCGACAACACGAAACGTCGTCGATTTGTCCTGCACCTCCATCTGCTTTGAGACCTCGGACTGCCCGTGACGCGCGAACAGCTGGTCGTAGATATTTTTCTGGTTGTTTCTTTCCAGTTCCAACTTATCGAGTTCAGCCTTTGCCGCAGGAATGTTCCTGAGCAGTGCCTGATTCGAAGCGATATTGCGCCGCAGTCCACCTTCCGATATCTTGATGGCGGCGATCTCCGAATCGACTTTTGCCAGCTCGTTGGAGTCAAGCGCCTGCCCGCCACCCGACGTCTTCATCTGCTCCTTGATTGACTCGATTTCCGTTTTTACCGTGAGTACCCCGGGATAGCTATCGGTATATTGAGCCTGCAGTTCATGCAACTGTTTCTGCAGCGCAGACAGCTTCGAACGCAACGGGTCGCTGGTCGTTTTCGTTACCTGGCGCATTCCCTCCAACTGCCGACGCCTCATTTCCAGATCAATGAGTTTCTGCTGCGAAGCATTAATATCCTGAAAAAGTTTTCCCTCATCAATCGAGATGGCCGTCCCCTTCGCCCGCTTATAAGCGTTTACTTCATCCTGCGCCTTATCCAATTTGGTTTTGAAAGCGGATATTTGTTCAGAGAGAAACTTGGTAGCGTCATACGATTCACCGCGTTTTGATGAAGTATTTTCTTCAATATAAAGGCGAACCAACGTATTGACGACATCCTGGGCCAATCGTGGGTTACGGTCTTTGTATGAAATTATGAACAAATTCTTGTCTTTTACTTGTACGACGATATTTTTCTGGAGCTTTTTTACAAGTTCTTCTTCAGTTTCGGTATTATTATTCGGTGCCAGGTTCATATCAACACTGTCAGCGGTCTTGGCAAGCAGCGTGCGGCTGGTGATTGCATAGGTAAGAACTTTTATCGTGTCTTCCATGGATGGTGAAACGGTAAGACCTTTGACAAGCTCACTGATCACGTTTTTTTCTATAAAAACAGTGCTTTTTGCTTCATATATTTTGGGGAGCGCAAAACTTACGATAGTAACTGCCGTCATAATCAGCAAAGCCAGCGTCACAAATAATTCTTTACGCCTGATCAAAAGCTGCCGATATTTTTTGAAATCAAGCTCAGAAGACTGCATATGCACCTCACAAGCAATATTTTACCTGAACCGGCCGCCGTTTAAAAAAGGCTTTCCTTGACAAGGACGTAATCACCCGCTTCCAGCACCAGATTCTGGGACAGGTCGCCTTGCTTGAAAAGCTTTTTAGCCTTGACTTCCAGGGATTGTTCCTTTTGCCCGACCTTTCTCCTGATTACGATATCATCCTGGTCCGCGAACTTGGTGAAACCTCCCGCTTCGAGTATCGCCTCCATGACCCTCATGCCCTCCCGGTACTCAACGGCTTTCGGGGTGAGGACGGCGCCGAGGATATAGACATTCTTATCCAGCAGGAGCGGAATGAACAGTGAATCGCCGGACTCAAGCAGTATGTCATTCTCCGACTCTCCCTTGATAAACAGCTTATAGAAATCTTCTTTCACTCTTTTCCCGTTTCTCAACAAATACGCTCTCCGGAGATCGGCAGTCTTGACCTCGCCAAGCGTGCATAACAATTGCAGGAGCGTTGTCCGCCGCTGGAGATCATAGACCCCCGACTTGATCCCACCGCCGTAAATATACACTTTGCTGTTGGTGATATCTCTCACGGTAACCGTAACAATAGGATTCTTCACCAACTCCCTGAGCCGTGCCCCCAAGGACACCTGCAACTCCTTGGGGGTCGTGCCGCTGGCAGCCACATCCCCCAGGCCCGGAACGGTGATCTTGCCATCCGGACGTACTTTCACGGAGAACGTCAGTTCTTTTACCCCCCATACGGAAATATCCAGGCCGTCACCTTCGCCGATCACATAGTCCGCCGCACCGGATGCCACGGGGGCCATCAAGAAGAGCATGCCTATACATGCCGCCATCAGATTTATTCTCATAGATTCCTCACGAAACAGGGATATTGGCAGGGCGTTATTGCCCGCCACGGCCAAAAAGCACAACCTTGATGGTTTCGAAGAAGATCAACGTGTCCAGGAACGGGCTGATATTTTTGATATAGAACAGGTCATAGCGTAATTTTTCAATGGCATCTTCTATTGTCGAACCGTAAGGGTATCGTACCTGTGCCCATCCCGTCAGTCCGGGCTTTATGAAGTGACGCTTAGAATAGTACGGGATCACCTGTTTCAATTTTTCAACGAATTCAGGCCGTTCCGGACGCGGCCCCACAAAGCTCATATCCCCTTTCAAAACGTTGTACAGTTGGGGGATTTCATCGATCCGCGACTTCCTGAACAAGCTCCCGAGCTTGGTCACACGCGGGTCATTCTTGGTGGCCCATATGGCGCCGGACGCGTCCTCCGCATCCTGGCGCATGGTTCTGAACTTGAACAAATTAAACATTTTCTCCTTATTGCCGACACGCATCTGCCTGAAAAACACCGGACCCGGCGAATCAAGTTTAATGGCAAATGCGATGAAGGGGAAAAGGGGGAGCGTCAGAAACAAACCCGTTAAGGACAGGACGATATCGATATAACGTTTGCAGATATTGAAATAGATTGGCCTGCGGAAGCCGCTGGAAAAAATGATCCAACTGGGAGTGATTTGCTCCAGCATGAGTTTGCCATGGATAAGCTCATAGAACGAGGGAGCATCCATGACTTCAATGCCGTTCAGTTTGCAGCGCAAAACATCCCTGAGCGGGAAAACGCCCCTTCTCTCGGA
Organism: Oryzomonas sagensis; assembly: GCF_008802355.1. Classification (NCBI taxonomy): domain Bacteria; kingdom Pseudomonadati; phylum Thermodesulfobacteriota; class Desulfuromonadia; order Geobacterales; family Geobacteraceae; genus Oryzomonas; species Oryzomonas sagensis. The sequence goes on from NZ_VZRA01000007.1 coordinate 41,121, forward strand.
CAGTGCAACAACAATTACATCGGCCTGTGCAACAAGCGTAGCCGCCATCAGGTCGTCGGCGTTTCCAACAATCAGGTCAGGGGGAACGACAACGCTCTCGCCTTGTTTCTCATTGTCGCCGGCACCATTACACGTGCATACTGCGTATCCCGCCAGGGTATAATTACGGTTGTGGGCCGAACAGAACTCCCCGACCTGGCTTGCCAGCGAGCCGGTACCCAATACCAAAACCCGCCGGGAAAATCGTGGATTGTGGCGGCCAACCAGGTAAAAAATCACATGCCAGACATATTGCAGGAGAGAAAAAATGGCAATCGAGATTGCCAGTATGCCGCGCCCGAGCATAATGTTCGGGTCAACGTAATAGGTGATGGAGAGCAGGAAAAACGAAGTTGCCGCACCGAGCAGGGTATTAATGATGATCTCACGCTTTCTGGTGTTTCTGTCGAAATCGTAGGTGTCCATCAGGTGCGAAGCGAACAGGATCGCCAGGACGAAAATGAATGCCGTATAAAATGTCGAAGTTTCGGACAGCTTGCTGGTGACTTCCGCGTAACCGAAACGTACCACGGCTGCGGAGTAGAGAGACAGCAGAATCAGTAGGACGTCGACTATTATGAGGATAAACCAGCGCAAACTCATGTGGGTCTCATTTTCTCAGTTCAGAGAGCATCGATTTGGCGGCATTTGCATCGGCAAAGTCACCGAGCGTAAGGGCCTTTTGTAAGGTTCGCACTGCATTTATCTTATCACCGGACGTCCTGTATGCAAGTGCCAGGTGGTAAGCGATCGTTGGATTATGCGGGAGAAGAGTGGCGGCCTTTTCCAAAACCTTTTTCGCCTCGTCTATTCGGCGATTTTTCAGCAAGGCATATCCCAGCGTGTCCATGACTCCGGGATTTCCCGGCTCCAGCTTAAAGGCACCGATTGCCAGCCGCAGGGCTTCTTCCTTCTTGCCGTAACCTTCCGCGCAGAGATAGGCCAGGTTGTTCAGAGCCGGTACATAGGTATGTGATTTCTCCAGACAGAGCCGGTATTTCCCGACCGCTTCCCTCTGTTTCCCCTTCAGGTCAAATATTGCCCCCTGGGCGTAAATGGCCGGCACGTAATCAGGTTTTTTACGCTCGGCGTTGACATACGCAACCATCGCCTGGTCATAATCCTTTTGGGTTTCAAAGAGCTTTCCCAAAAAGAGCAGCGCATTCGCGTTATCGGGATCGACACGCAAACCATTCTTCACTTCCCTGATCGCGCCAGGGTAATTTTTTTGGTTTTCGTAAACGGAACCGAGCAACACATAGCCACGCGCCGAGCCCGGATATTTGGCGATGACCTTGCGCGCCTGCTCTACCGCCTTGGCAGTGTTCTTCATGGCTACATAGGTAGTTACTTTCAGGACAATGCCCGCTTCCGGGTTGAGGGCTTCCACGTCGTCGAACATCTTAACGGCTTCTTTATACTTCTTATCGGCAACCAGGATACGCCCTTTCATCTCGAGGGCTGAAACATCGTGCGGGTTAACCTTTATTGCGTCATCCAGCACCTTTATCGCCTTGTCGGTTTCCTTCTTTTTCAGATGATGGCTCGCCTGCGCCAAAAATGCCGCGGGGATATTGGCATCTTTTGCCTTCTGGTAATAGACGAGGGCCGACCGGTCGTCGCCCTTTATTTCATATAAAGCAGCCAGGCCGAGCATTGCCTGGGCATTATGCGGATCATTGCGATAAAGGGTGCCGTACTCGTCAATGGCTTTGTCATAATTACCCGCAACGGCATAATACGTAGCCAGGCTCTGGTAGGACGCGGGCAGCAGCGGGTCAATCTCTTTCGCCTTTTGCAGGTTTCTGATACCTTCGGCTTGCTTGCTTTCGGAGAAATTGAGAGCCGCCAAGGCATTATAGAGCGGGGCATCGCTCTTTTTCCCCGTCAAACCGGACTTGAGGACAGACAGCGCCTTGGGGGTGTTGCCCTTCCGCATATAGTAAGAGGCGAGCAGCAGGCGACTATTCAGGGAATCGGGAGCCATCTTGACGGCCGTTGCAAGCTCCATTTCTCCCTCGGTGTTTTTCCCACGGCTCAAATAGTAATATCCCTTCTTCTGATAGGCATCGACCATCTTGGGATCAGCTTTTGTCGCCCGGTTCAGCTCCTGCATGCCCTCATCGAACATCCCCTTTGCCATATAGGCATTGCCAAGCATGTTGTGAGCAACCGCATCCTTGTCATTCTGCTGCAGCACTTTATTGATCTCGGTAATCGCATCATCAGTCCGCTTTTGCGTCAGGAGAATTGCGCCCGTCATGAGCCGGGCCTGCCGTGAAGTGGGCACGACGTCAAGGATCTTGCGAAATTGGCTCAAGGCGGTTTCAAGTTCACCCAGATTATAGTAGCAGAGCCCGAGGAAGTAATACCCTTCCGAGGTAGGCGTAATCTTTATGGAATTCTGAAGTTGGGCGGCGGCCTCCGCATATTTTTTTCGCTGGTAGCTGACCAACCCTTTCAAACGATAGCCATCGGATCTTTTGGGAAACGTTTTGATCATCTCGTCAGAGGTTTTCTCAGCCTGATCCAGTTCCCCCCTTTCAATACGGATCAGCCCGGACTTGTAACCGGCGAGCACCTCCGAGCGGTTGATTGCAAGGATTTTCTGATAAATTTCCAATGCCTTGTCAGCATTTCCCGCACTTTTTTCCATGGCGGCGAGCATATAATATGCGCGGGGGTTTTTCGGGTCCTCGGCCACGATTTCATCCAGAAGGCCTCTTGCCTTCGGCTCTTTGCCTGCGGCCACGTAGAGTGCCGCCAGTTCGAGCTTTGTCTTCGAACGCCGGGGGTCTGCCTTGATGGCCTGCAACAGGTAACTCGCCGCTTCGTCATACCTCCTACTCGCGGCACACGCTAGCCCCAGCGTCTCCAAGCACTCGGCGCTGCCGGGATGCTTGGCGAGGTAGCGCCCCGCCAATTTGAAAGCCTCATCGGTTTTCTTTGCAGAAACCATAAGTTTTGCCAATTCCAGCAAAACTTCATCACGGGAAGGATTTTGCTTCAGAACCTTGGTAAACTCCCTTTCCGCCTGTTCCCGCTTTCCCAAGGCGGCGTACGCCTTTGCCAACTGGAAACGCGCATCGCTGTAATTCTCATCTTTCTCCAAAGCACTTCTGAAGAGGACCACGGCAGCGTTCGAATTGGCAGCGTTCAGTTGCTTAAGTCCCTCGCTGAACAACTCTTCCTTCGACTTGCCGCCACAGGCAGAACAAACGAACAAGACCAAGGCAACCAAAAAGATTCTAAGCACTTTGACTCCCTCCTGGCTGAGACGAAGAACTTTTTCAAGACATGCTTCATGCACTGCTTCAGTGAAGGCAGTCGCTCCCTATCCTGTCAGCCGTGCCGCACGCTCAAATCCAGACGCTTCGTCATCCACCATTCCGGCGGTAAGCTTCGCAGCTCTCCCCCATTTCACATCAGCTCGCATTAACACGCTATTGCCCCGCGAATTTACGAACAAAGACCACCTTCCCGGGCGCCCACCCTGCTCTCTTTATAATCTAAAACGCTGCTGTCGAAAAAATTAACAATCAAGTGACCACCAAAGCGTATTCGCAAAAAGCATCCACCAAAACAGCAACTTATATTCGCGGCACACAAATTGCTTCAAAACCACCAAACTTACGTGACTTTTCCGGGGCCATTTTGTGCTGCCCCAAAAAGAGGCGGCGTGCACGTTGTAATGGTCGGTCGTTGCAATGCCAGCCAGGCGAAAATCCAATGCCGACACCAAATGCAAACGTCGGGCCAAAATATTACGAGACAAACATGCATACATATAACACAGTTTAATATTTAAGTGACGATCAAACAACGTCGTCGCCACGTATTGTGAGAACAATAAAGCCAACACTGCAATTACGTATGAATATACATATTATTTCCTGTTAAGAAATTTCCATAAACAGTATTATAAAACATAATTGTAATCAACACATTTTAATGCTGCTTTCTCGTAATATGAGTAGCGGGGAGACATCGAAATGGAGAAGAGAAATTTTACGCGGGTTACTTTTTCTGGCGGGGCCTCAATTAAGTACAAAGAGCAAATTTTCTGGGGGAATATAGGGAATGTAAGCTTACAAGGCTTCTTTATCAAAACAAAGCATGACCTGCCGCTCGATAATCCCCTGGAAGTGACCATCTATCAATCGCACAACTCTTCAATCTATTTGAATGCCTGCGTAGTTCGTAGCGAAGAGGACGGAGTGGGCATGAAAATCAGCGGACTGGATGTGAACTCCTTTGTCCGCCTCAGGGAGGTAATCTCACAACAATGCAACGATCAAACGCTTATTATGCATGAAACCTATAAAATGGCGAACTGCATTCACTGACTATTGCCCGAGCGACCAGCACGTACCGCCGCCCCTCCTTTTTCCCGCAGATAATACATGGAACCCCCATGAACCTCACCAAGAAGCGAATCGTCGTTCTGTTCCACAGCGGCAATTGCGCTACCGGGGTCACCAAATACAGCGTTGACCACCTCGCCAGATACTGGCGCGAGGACGGGCACGAAGTCGTGTATCTGTTTGGGACAAAAACCTATGTGCCGGCCGACATCGTACTCTTGCACGTGGACCTGTCGGTCGTCCCCGATCAATACCTCGCCTTCGCCGCGCGCTATCCGATTGTCCTCAATGGGCACATCCGGGACATTCGCAAGTCTGTTGTCAGCACCCAACTCGTCGATCCGCGACAATCATGGACCGGGCCCGTCATAGTGAAGTCCAATTGCAACTACGGAGGTGCGCCTGAGCAATCGCTGACACCGGGGTGGCTCACCAAACACTCCCGCGCTTGGCGCACGGCATGCCAAGCCGTGGATCGGCTCACCGGCCGGGAAGCGATTACCGACTGGACGAAATACCGGGTTTACGACAGCGTCAAAGATGTTCCATCGTCTTTTTTCAAACGGAGCGACGTTGTGGTCGAACGATTTCTCCCGGAGCGCGAGAACGGCTTGTATCATCTGCGCATGTTCCAGGTCCTCGGCGACCGCTGGACCTGCATGAGGATCGCGTCTCCCCACCCTGTGTTCAAGGCCTCGATGAGCGTTTCGTCGGAAGAGATCGAACCGCACTCCGAAGTCTACACATGGCGCAAGCAATTTAACCTCGATTACGGAAAGTTGGACTATCTCGTCCACGAGGGGCGGCCCGTGCTGATTGATGTCAACAAGACGACAGGGGCGTCGGGCCAGGTGGCAGGGGCCCCTTTGCAGGCGATGCGCCGTCGGATCGCCGAGGGGCTGTACAGCTATTTCGCCTAGTTCCCCGTGCGGTTTGCGGTTAGTCGTGAGAAGGAATACCGAGTTGTTTTTGCGGGTGCCAGGGCGCGGCGACATGAGCTGCATCAAGGGACCAAACGACGGCAGCGTACAAGAGAGCCGGAATTACGGCTACGAACTAACCACGGGGCACGAACCGGGCGTGCTGCTGCTTGGCGGGCACGACGAAGCGAACGTGATATGCGCCAGGGGGGCCGGCAGCACGTCGGTGAATTCCAAGCGCACGCAGGCGTAGCGGTCGACATTTCTACTCGTGAGGAGCACCGGATAAAGCCGTCCCTTGGAGTTGCGGCAGAGCACCACCTCACCGGCCTGCGTGCGCTGATCACCGCCCGGGAATGGGCGGAATCCGAGCGTCGCGCCGGTTGCTCGCTGGGTCATGTGGACGTCTTTGATCAGCCTGTCGAAGAGGTAGTTGGTGACGCGACCGGTCAGGCGGTACCGATGCATGCGCTCGGCGGCCTCGGCCGCGGTGATGGGACGCCCGAGGAAACGCGCCACATTGTCGACAGCCTGTGGCGGCGGGTCGGAATCGGGAGGCTCAACCGGGGCATTTCTCAGGAGCCGGTCATACTCCTCGAGGTCGAACTCCTCCGACTCGACAATCAGGCCAACCCGGTGCGAAATGCGCATCTCGTCGATCAGTTGACGAAACTTCCGCACGTATCCCTCCGTGAGCTCGAGAGGGATGTCGTTCGTGCGCAAGCCGCAAAGGTTATCGACGACAAGAAAGAAGTGCGCGCCGGGCGGATACAACTCGATTATGCGGCGGCAGAGGGTGTTAATCTGCGAAAGGATCAGAAGCTCGGAAAGACCGACATCGTAGGTTAGCGGCAAAATCCCTGGGCGGGTCGTGGCGTGGTAGCCCGGTCCGATATCGTAGAAAAACTTCAGAGCCCCGCCTGTCGACATCCGTCTGCGCAGCATGGTCACGACATCATCGCGATAGCACTCGGTTTTGTTCCGCCCCAGATAGCAGAACGCGCGGCTCGTGAGCACCGTAAAGAGCTCATTGGCGAGCGGCGCATCGTCGATCGGACCCGCGTCCGGGAGGCTTGGCAAGGGCACGATCCCCCCGAGCACATCGCTGAGATAGGCGCTCACCTCGTGATTAATCGTTTGGCCGATTGCTATCACATCTCAGCCCCACTCTCATGTTTATCGTTAACCGCGCGGCGCGTTTGTGCCTATTTACCGTTTTTACGTCTCTAACCCGTGCGTTCGCCGGCATCCAGACATTCTTGTTTAGCTCTTTGCCGGTATTGGTATATATTTCCTTTTAAAATCCAATAATTAATTCCCAAATCAATCCTTTTATCATAATCATAACAGTATATGATTCTCCTGATAGCCGTTTCAAAGAGCTTTCTAAAAAGATATCGAGGTGCATTGAACCAATAAATGGCCTTCGGCAGTTCGTAGAGCTGCGCCATAGAACGCCCATATCTGAATGCCCTGCCATATAACCAAGCAACTTCTAACTGCTCGCGTCGAATTTGGTGATAAACTAAAGCGTTCGGCAAAAATACCGCGTTCATCCCGGACTCTTCCAGTTTCATGAGCAGTTCGGTCTCGCTGCCCATTATATAATTATCCCCATTGGGGCCTATATCCGGATTAAATTGCCACCCCTCAAGAAAAACAGTGGAACGTATGGCCATATTGGGTCCCCAAACCTTATGCGGTGGACAGTGCCCTTCTCCAGTGTCCCAGTTTACAACGACATAGGCTCCTTTGAAAAATTTGTGGGCTTCTGATATCGGACTTTTCGTCCCCGGAGGATATTGGGGCAATATCCTGCCTCCAAATACGGAAACGTCCGGCCATCTCGCTGAACCGTCCCACATCTCCAGCAACCAATGATGATCTGCTATGACATCATCGTCAGTAAATACAAAAAGATCGCCCGTTGCCAGTTTAACCGCTTTATTCAGGGCATTGTTCTTTCCACGTTTTTTTTCTACGAGATACCTGATGGGTAATCTATTGGTAAAACCAAGCACCAGTTGCTCGGTCTTTGGGTCGCCATGATTATCAACCACAAAAATTTCCCAACTCAATCCATCAGTTATGATGTCGCAAAAACTGTCGAGAGTGCGGGACAATATTTCATTACGCTTATATGTTGCAAGCATCACCGTTATGTTCATGCAACAGTCCTCATAACGCGTGGATATTCCGGGGGAGGTGTCCCCAGCCCCTCGGGCGGGCAGAAACGCTATCATGGTGTATTATAGCGTAATTTTTCCTTTTGAAATTTTAACCTTCTTTTTTCCACATTGGATCGGCCAATCGTTTGACCTTCACATAAAGCCCTTCGCGGTTTTCGTCATAAATACCCAACGACAACTTCCGTCGTAAAATTTCCCCCGGCATAATGACTCTATCAGGCCCTTTCAGGGGTGCCGAGGTAGCGTTCATAAGTCTTGCAGGCAGGGGTGCGCAGGTAGTAAAAGAGGGTGCAGAACTCGAGGGCAGCGGTGAAGAAGTCTCTCCATTTAAGCTTCGAGCCCTTTACATCCGCCCATTGCAAAAGAGGAACCTCAACCCATCTGGAACTTGCCTCCGGTGGAGATACGTTCATGACAATGGGAAACCGGGCGAGCATCTCGACATCAAACGTCCAAGCGACCTTGAAGGGCTTACCGAAGACGTGCCGCAAGGCCTCGCTGTTCCTGAACATCTTGGCTCCGCACTGGGTGTCGTAAATACTGATATCGAGCAGGATCGACGCGCATGTCGCGAAAACCCTGCCAAAGTAGTGCCGCAGGGCGTTACGCTCAATCCTTCGACCAAGGAGGCGTACACGTGAGCCAATAACTATTTCTGCGCCCGAAGAATCGAGTAACCGGCTAAACTCCCCTATGACGTCAAGGGGAGTCGCCAGGTCGGCGTCCCAGTACCCGATATAATCGTAGGCGCCCAGAAACGACGTGAGCATGCCCTGGCGTACGGCCTCGGCCTTGCCTGAGTTTTTCTCCAGATTCACAATTTCTACCTGGGCGGGATTTTCAGCTTTCAGCGAGGCAAGAATCTGCGGCGTGCCATCCGTACTCCCATCATTGACAAAGAGAAGCGACAGGTCGCTGGTGTTATCCAGGGCATCCAGAAAAGCCTTCGGGTTCAGCCGCGTTGCTTCGTTATAGCATGGAATGATTATCCTCGTTTTTCGCATAAAACCCATCCCGTGAGTCCAGGTATCTTTATGCCCAAACGGCTGGCCGATATCAACAGGCTGTTATCACTATCAAAAACCGTCCCGACGGCCCTGGTGATGACCTTGCCCCTGTCCCAGTTCCCGACGCCATCCGACTCCTTGCCGATATTCAGGAGTTTATAGAGGACAAGTTTCGGCAGCAGAAGGGAGGAAAAAAGATAGCCGGAGGAAAGGACCTTGAGTCCGCACATTGCGGTCAATGCAACGAGTTCTTTCAGGTTGTAGCGCCGGTAATGCCCGAGGAAGGCATCGTGCCTGCCGAAGAGGGATTGGAAAGCGGGAACGGTTATCATGACCTTGCCATCTCTGGGGGCATACCTGTCAACGATATCCGTCAGGAATTTCCGGTCAGCTTCCACATGCTCTATCACGTCAAGGAGGAGTATGAGATCATACGGCCCCTTTTCGGGCATTTCCCGGCAATAGTTCATGCCGCCGGCACGGTTGTTAAGCTCGCATATCAATTCATCGGTCAGGTTTATATCTACAGCCGTTACCTCTTTGCTTGTCAGGCGATTGAAAATATTTCCGGAGATGAAACCGTCGCCACACCCCACATCAAGCGCCGTGATCCCCTCAAACATGACAGGATCCAGAATCTTGCGCAGAGCCTTGAGTCGCGCAACCTCCCACGGGTGTTTTTTCGCATGGGTTATGGTAAATTCCTTTAAATCCATTCGCTCCTGCTCAAACGGGTGACCCCGGGATTACACCTCGCAACGGCAGATACCATCAGGACGGCGCTCAGTCATTTACGATCTTGACGTAGTTGGCCATTTTATACGTTTCACTCATGATCATGGCAGGGGCATCACTTTTTAAGGAAACGGCGTCAACCAGCCTGACAAAGGAATCCGCATCGAGTTCATCGATCTTCATGCCCACGCCCACGTCTTCGCAGTGGATCGTACTCGCACGCACATTGATGGAAGAATGGGGCGGGTGATAGATGGTAACGTCTAACGGCAAATCCAATGGCATGTCCGGTTTTACGGTACTTGATGTTCTGATATAGAATCCCTGTAAGCTCAAATTTTCAACAGTGCCCCATACGAGGTGATTGTTGTAAGAAATCGACGCACCATCAGAGAAAGCAACCCTGGTAAAGTTTCTGTTTTCCATTTTGCATTACCCCGAGGATTACGCAAAGATAGTTGTTTCCCACCAGACAGTACCCGGTGAAAAGGTTCTAAAACATATACAGGTAAATAGTAAGCGCATAATGCCTTCTTGTCAAAAAACCTATTCAGAATACTCCTTCCAGACAAGACCGGATCCCGATTCGAATTTTGTTATACTGTCGCCATCTTCGATGCTGCCGGTAAAGGCGGCATCGTCATCCCAGAGTATCCCTTCCGGCATGAGTATTCTGGCCACGACCTCCTTTCCGCCAACGGCACGCGGGCGCACGATCTTTTTAACCCGCTTTGCCGTTGCTTCATAGAGAATCAGTGAAAAGGAAGCGTCGCAATTGCCGCAATGCTCCTGCGAAAACGTATAGACCCCTTCCTTGGTCTTCTCGATTACCGCCTCCCGGATGTCCGCGCGGGCTGTCACTATGACCGGAAAGACCGGTATCCCGTTACGGGACTCGGTACGGGTGAAGGGCCTGTCCCGCCTCGATTTCTCGAATTTTTTGAAGGTAACCGTCAAAGGGGGATATTTTTTGCCGGAGATGACCAGCTTGAGGTCGCCCGTGACAATCGGGACCGGAATGCCTTTCGCTTCATGATTGGTCTGCATCTTGGCCAGTTGCCCCAACCAACTCTTCTCTGCCGCCAATCTGTTGTTTTCCTGAAGTATCCGGTCCATTTTCTGCTGCTCGACCTTGCGAAGCGCATCTTCGCGGCTTTTGCCGTCATGCGTCGCCTGTTCGCGGGCACGTTGCTCCTGACGGGCCTTTTCGCGGGCAAGCCGTTCGTTCTCTGCCCTGAGGAGTTCCGCCTCGCGTGCTTTTTGCTCCTGCTCTGCCGCCAGCCGAGCCCGCCGTTCCTGGGCAAACCGCTTCTGCTCGGCAAGTTCACGGGCCTTGCGCTCCTGTTCTGCTGTGCGGAGTGCCTCTGCACGGCTCGTGCGGTCGCGTTCCGCCTGCTCGCGGGCCAACTGCTGCTGGCGGGCCTTCTCCCGGGCAAGACGTTCCTGCTCGACGCGTTCACGGGCCTTGCGTTCCAACTCCGCTGTGCGGAGCACCTCTTCACGGCTCGTGCGGTCGCGTTCCGCCTGCTCGCGGGCCAACTGCTGCTGGCGGGCCTTCTCCTGGGCAAGACGTTCCTGCTCGACGCGTTCACGGGCCTTGCGTTCCAGCTCCGCTGTGCGGAGCGCCTCTTCACGGCTCGTGCGGTCGCGTTCCGCCTGCTCGCGGGCCAACTGCTGCTGGCGGGCCTTCTCCCGGGCAAGCCGTTCCTGTTCTGCCGCCAGCCGGGTCCTCTGTTCCCGGGCAATGTTCTCCCGCTCCCGGCGTTCTTGCTCCTGGCGCTCCACTGCCAAGCGCACTGACGCCGCTTGCCGAACAGCTTCCTCCTCTGCCCTGCGCAACTCATCTTCGTGCAGAACGGCGAGGCGGGCCTTTTCCCGCTCGGCGTCGGGGGATTCACCGGCCGCGACCGGTTCTTGCGCCGGAGGTGCTTTATCGGTGACCGGTGTTTTGCGTGGCAAGGCCTGGGGCGATGCCGGGAGGGCTGCTGCCGGGCTTGTTGCCGCAGGAAGCGGGCTTTTGACGGCGAGATGTCCGACAGAAGGTGGAATGACCATCTCGGGGGGGGCGCTATCGTCGGCGGACGGGGAGGGAACGGCATCATCTGTCGTCGTTTGCTCCACTGCCTCTTCAGGGGCACCTGGGGCAGACGCCATGGTATCGGTGCCGGGCGGTGGATTCGAGGCGCTCGGTTGCAATGGCGGTGCATCATCCGAGGGCGCATCTCCGCCGCCGGGGAAGAAAAACGAGGAGAGCCGGAAAAAATCGACCTTTTCCGCGGTTGCAACTACCGGCAGTTGCATTATCGGCGCGATCATGGCGGCAAACATCAGGCTGTGCACGAACAGGGAGCCGAGAGCAGACCAGAACAGGAGCCTGCCGCATGCCTTTCTGCGCGCCAGTAGCAAGGCTCTATTTTCGTATGGAGCGTGCAAAGATCACCCTCCGGCACACGTCGGGATGACGGCGAAAACGACAATGACGCAACGTGGCAGCCAGGCCCGTTAAGCTTGGCGCCAACCCCTCCCCCGGGTTCGAGTGTGAAACGTTTGGAACTCAATGAGCGGGCACGTCTATCCGCTTCAAGTCTACAACAAAACATTCGCTCTCGGAGGCCCCACCCCAGGGAAAATCATTTTTTAATTTCATCGATTACCGCAAGCTGCATGTGGGGGTACTTTTCAATCAGGTACTGATATTCCGGGCTGTTTTTTACAAAGATGCTGGCGACCTTGTCGGAATAAATCAGCTTCCACCCGGGCATTGCCTGGAGAAAGCGAGCAAGAACGGAATTGGTATCGAAGAAGAACCAACCGACGGCATATTTATTGAGGACAGCCTCCCAACCGGGTTGTAACGTCGTGACCTTGAAGTATTCCTTCAAGATGCCGGCGGAGTGGTACATGTCGAGCCGTCCGTCGATGAAAACCTTGTACCGGTCGGCAAGCATATAGATCGTCACATCGCCGAACTCATCATTGTTGAAGACGTTGCCGGTGACGCGCTCCCTCTTCAAAAACTCCAGGGCGGCAACCGGCTTGATCGTGGGGTCGAAACGGTAGGATATTTTGCCGGAAACGATAAAGAACGTTACCGCCAGCGTTACCAGAACCGGCCACAGCCCCCCTCGCGCCAGCGCATCAACCGAGGCAACGGTAGCCTCACGCCTGCGGAAAAAACGGGTAATCCGGGGGAAACAGCGCTCCAGATCGTCAGTATCGAGATGGCGGGTAATGATTGGCAGAAAAACCATCGCAAAAAGCGGGGTATATCGTACGGAATAAAGGGCCATATTCAGAAAAAACAAGATCAGAATCAGGTGTACCGGCGGCATGCGACGACGGCTGGCAACGAGAACGGCAACCATGATAAAGAGGAGGTATTTGAGCATCTGCGGTTCGTGAAAGTTTGGCGACAGAAACTCCTGGACACTGTCCATGAGCGTCTTGTCCATGGCCAATTGAAAGGGGAACAGGAAGATTTTGTAACCGAGGGGGTTGAGCAGTGCAGCGACGAGCGACCCGCCCAGAATCTTCAATAAGATGGCGACCCGTTGCCTGGCCCAGGCATCCCATGCCGAACGGTCGATGAAAGAGAGGGACAGGTTCCCGGCAAGATAGAGGCAAATCAAAAAAATGCCGACGATATACCCGCCATGCAGGTTGACCCAGAGGACCATGCTCGCGGGGAGCAGCCATGCCCGTATCCTCTCTCCATCCTGCAGTTTCTCCAGGGCGATATACCAGGAGATCATGAAGAACAGAGAAAAAATATGCGGCCGGGCGAGCCAGTGTACCTTGGCGGCAGCAATGAACAGGAGAAGGACGGCTGACGAGAGGAGTATGCCTGCGCCACGGTCGCGGAGCATTCGGAAAAACAACAGGTTGGTGACGGCAATCACCAGTGAGAAGAGAAGCACGACCCCGGGCAACCCCGCCACGTGATGGCAGAGGGCCATAATGATCTCGGCGAGCCATTCGTGGGCGGTCCACGGGAGTTGCGGCCAAATATACGAGAATGGGTCAAGGTGCAGGATGGTGCCGCTCTTCAACATCAGTTCGCCTGCCCTGACATGGTAGCCGGTGTCCCCGTCACCGAGCATCCGCATGCCGGCAAAGACGGCGGTATACAGCAGTACGGCGCCGAACAGGACATCGGAGATACGGGGGATCAGGTACTGGCGCGCCTTGAGGAGAGACTTCATCGTCATGGCACGCTCCCCCCGAAGGTCAAGGGAAGTTTCGGATACAGGCGGTTCACCAGGAGAATGTCGCCGGAAGCGACATACGTTTTCGGGAGCACGACATCCACCCGGATGCCGGATAAATCGGAGGTATCCACGGCCCGTTTGTGCTCTCGGTCCGTATAGACCAGCGTAGCGAACCGTTTGATTTCCCGGGGCAGTTCTATCGTCTTCATACGGAAGGTCTGCCGACGTTTCCCGCCGAGGAACTCCCGGACCTGCCCATCCGGCGCCACCGTGTACTCGGCCTCATAGGCGGTATATTCCGGGAGGTAGTACATCACATGCCTGAACCCATAAAATACGTACCCTCCAACGAACAACGCCGTGGTCGCCGGATCGAACGTACTCAGATGCTTGAGCATGAGGGCCAGGTCCCGGTCATGCTTGCGGATGACAGGCGCTGAAATCGGATAGGTGGAAAAAAGAAACAGGTAGAGGTTGACGGTGACGAGAACCACGGCAATGATGAGATTCCAGTTCCACGCCAGCAAGGGCGACAGCTCCCGGTGGAGAAACTCCACCCCCTTGGGCAGCAGGATATACAGGGGAGGTGTGAAGACCAGGGCATAGCCGGGGTTTGCGGGGTGGATAAAGATCAATAGGTAGAAAAGGAAAGCCGGGGCGATCCAGATGGTGAAAAAGAGCTGCTTCTCTTTGTCGATCTGCCCTACCCGCCCCCGGCGCAGCATGATATACCCGCAAAAGGGAAGGACCACGACCCCGGCGCCAATACCGCACGTGGTAAAATTGAGCAGGGTGTAGGCATACACCAGGAGCATCCCCGCCCCCTGTTCGAAGACACTGTTGTGCCCTGTGTTGAAATGCCAGAGTTCCCGGAATGCGGAACCGTATGCCGCCCAGCCGCCGGTGGCGTGGATCATCGGCACAAACCAGGCAAGGGCGACGCAACTGAACGTAATTCCCCCAAGCAGCAGCAAGCGTAGCGGCAACCGCCGACAAGAATAGATCACCAATGGGAGAAGAAAGACCGGGGTATTCTGTCTCACCCCTCCCGAGAGCGCGAGGATAATGGCGAGCGCTAGCCAGGCCCCATACTTTTTCTCGGCAATAATCTTCCAGCAGAGGTAGGCGATTGCCGCACTGAAAAAACTTTCCAGGCCGTAATTCAAGGCGACCGCGCCATGAAACCAGAGATTGGGGCTGGTAATGGCCAGGATAGCCGCAAGGAGCGCACAGCGTACACCGAACATATCCCGGGCCAAGAGATAGACCACGACCACACATCCGGCGGTAAACAGCACGCTGAGGGTTACGAACACCCGATTCGGATCATCGACGACCGGGCGAACCAGGCGCCCCAGCAGGATGTAGAGGAAATAGCCGGGGGGATGGGGCTGGTGGAGACGGATGTCGTAGTGATCGAGCGCCAGGGCATACTGCACCGAATCGATATGATACAGGAGGCGGCCGGCAAAGGGGATACGGGTCAGAACCGTTACGAAGAACAACAGCAAGGGAACCATCGGCTCCAGTTTGTTGGTGCTAAACAGCTTCATGCAGGCTCCGCAAACAGGGCATCACAGGATTTCAATCGTCTCACCGATGGCAAGACCGATGCCGGCCAGCGTACCGGCCGGCAGTTCGATGACCGATGCCGCACGGCGATAGATCGGGGAGATCCGGTTTGGCGGCAGAGAGGGGATCTGGGCAACCACCCGGTTGTCCCCATCCAGGAAAACGGCATCGATAGTGAACCTCATGCCGATGGTGTGGATGCCTTTGCACGGTTTTATCCAGAGCGCCTCCCCGGAATCGAGCGATTTCCTCCCCAAGAGCCCCTTCATCCGCGCAAAAAGCGAATGGGCCACATGAATGGTTCCGGCCAGCTCCCGTGCCGGCCCTGCGACGATCGCCCGCATCTAACGCCAGAAGGTTTCGGGCAGGAACATGCGGAGGCCAAAAGTCCCCTGTACCCAGTACGGATCGTATTCACCCACCTTGGTCGATCCGCTCAAAATGTCGCCGGAAATCGTCCGCACCGCACGGGCCTCGGCGGTCAGGGCGATCCCCTTGGTCAAAAACCAGTCGACCCCGGCACTGACATGCCCCCCGTAGGTCCAGTCCAGGTCATAATCGTTGCCGCTCACATGCTTCAGGCTGCCCTTGATGAAATCAGCACCGGCGCCGATGTAGGGCACCACCCTGCCATTGGGGATGAGCCGGCATTGCAGGCCGAGGCCGATATCGGTAAGCGTCGCTTCATACGCCTTGATCCCGCCCTTTGTCACATCCAGTTTGGGCAAATGGGTAACGTCCACCTCGGCCGCCACATAGTCGCCGAAACCGTAGAGCAGTCCCCCTCCCCCGGCAAACCCGGTCTTTGTCCTGGATGTGCCGTTGATGAAATCGTCCTTCACGGGGGTGGCGAATCCGAGCTTGCCGGTAAATCCCAGCCGGTTGGCGATGGTGTCGGCCATGGCGGTGGAGGCGAAAAGTACAAGCACGGAAACGGCAATTGCATTGAAAACCTTATGCATAGTGATCCTCCAGAGAGATATTACTGCCGCAAAATTGTTGCCGACGCCGTTTGCCCCGCACTATCCAACACGGAAACCGTCACCGTTTCAGGCCAAAGAGATGCGTCAACAAGTGTTGCCGTCAGGGTTGTGCTGCCGGAAAGGCTCACCGTAACGCGTGCCGTATTACTGGAATTGGGATTGGTGTACGGAGGAGTCCCCCCGGATATGGCAAACGTCCTCGTTGCCCCCACACCATCGGCGGCGGCAAAAGATAAGCGTGAAGGGGTCAGTGACAAAGCGGGGTTCGACGTTAGCGAGTAGCTTCGGCCCACGTAGGCCGTCACCGGCACCGCATCATTCGTTACAGCCTTAAAAACGACCGTGACGGCAGTGAAAGAGCCGACGGGAGGAGAGGTAATATTCGTTGCGACATTAAATATTCCCATTCCGGCTGAATCGGTGGTAATCGTTTGTTGAGTCGGTTCGGGGTTTGGCGCTGTAGTCGTTCCCCCTATCGTCGTCGGCACCAAAAAGTCAATAATCACATCATTTGGATTAAGAGTCGTGATGCTGTAAACGTACATGGTAACCGGCACTCCCGCCCGTGAAGTGCCCTTGGCATCGGTCAGCTTGAACGGAATTGGTTGCAGGACCGATACACTCGGGACAACAGCGGGGTCTATGGTACGTGCAAAATCACTGAGCATATTTGTTTGTGATCCGGGTTGTGCACTTGCAGCATCAGTAAACATGATGACACCTGCGGAGCTGGTCCCAGTCCCGCTTCCCGAACCCGACCCGGTAGTGCCTGTCGAAAACTGATCGCTTGCCGAACTGTTCGTACCCGTATTCGAGCCGCCGCAACCTGCCAACGCCAGTAAAGACACCAGCAGAATGCATGGGAATAGCCGTTTCAGGTATCTCATATGAAATCCCCTCCTGAGGTTCGAGTATAAATCCAGAAGAAATCGCTCTATGAACAGCGCAACGGACAGCGGTCCGGAAAGGTTCCTTGACAAGCCCTGGGCGGGTCGCCGGATGCCGGCAGCGACGAACCGTCCAGGGGATGAAAAACTATTTCTTGCCCATCTTTACGTACAGTAGCGCCAGTTCCACGGCAATGACCAACAGTAGAATGGTATTGATATCCGGTCTCATGTGCATGCCCCCTTTCTGCGGATTATTTGAAGATCTGGCCGATCTTGATGATAGCCGGCCCCAACATCACGATAAGCAGTGCGGGGAAGATGAAAAAAACGAGCGGGAAGAGCATTTTGACGGCGGTTTTTGCCGCAGCCTCCTCCGCGATCTGACGCCGCCTGACCCGGAGCGAGTCGGAATGAATCCGCAACGCCTGGCTGAGGCTGGTGCCGAATCGTTCCGTCTGGATCAACATGGTCACGAATGCCCTCAGATCATCCTCGTCCGTCCGTTCAGCCATGTCGCGCAGGGATTCCGGCCGGGACTTGCCGGCCCTGGTTTCCATGGCGGAGACATTCATTTCCTCGGCCAGCGGGTTCCCCTTGAACTGCGGGTTCTCGCAGGCGCGCAGCATTGCTGCGTCAATGCTCATACCCGCTTCGACACAGATGGTCAGGAGATCGAGGATATCCGGCAGCGTCTGAAAAATGAGCAGTTTGCGTATCCGAGCCCTTCTCTGCACATAGAAACTCGGCAGGAGAAAGCCGATTATGGCCAGAGCCAGCGTGACCAGCAGCATCTCCGGGTCGGCGACCTTGCCGGTCGGCGCCGTCACGAGTGTCATGAACAGGATGGGGAAAAGCAGGGTAAAGAGGACCTTGCAGCCAAAAAAGACAACCAGGCTCGACTTGCGATAACCTGCCGACACGAGCAACTTTTCGTATTTGGAACGATCCCTCCCCTCTTGGGGGAGAACCGCCCCGAGGCGGGAGAGAAACCGGCTCAAGGGCGTTGGTTTGGCAATGAGTGTGGGGGCTTCAAACGACAGGGGCGTGACGACCAGTTTCGAAAGCCGCTCCTTGACGATCATGCGCCGAGAGACGTACCAATACAGAACGGCAGCGGTAATGAGGGCTATGGAGACAAAAACTGATCCGACGATCAACGTTATCATGGCGCCATCCTAGACCTTGATCGAGATGATTTTCTTGATCCACAGAAACCCGGAAAGTTGGGCGCAGATGGCACCGATCAACAGCTGGCTCCCGAGTTTTTCTTTGAACAGCACATCTTCATAACCGGGCATCATGATATTGAACATGAAAAAGGTGGCGATGGGGAGAGCGGCCAGGATGTATCCCGACAGCCTACCCTGGGCGGTGATGACCTGCACCTGCCGCTTGATCTTCAGGCGTTCCCGGATCGTCCCGGCAAGTTTGTCGAGAATCTCCGACAGATTCCCGCCGATATCGTTGTTGAGTTCAATGGAGGCCACAAAAAACCGTAAATCGATACTTTCCATGCGATCAGTCATGCCGGCCAGGGAATCGGTAATCCTGAGGCCGAGTTTTTGCTGTTCATAGGCGGTCTTGAAGAGATCGCGCAGCGGCTCATCCGACTCCTGGGCAACCAGTTCTATGGCACTGGTCAGGGAATGGCCGGCCCGCAGGGAACGGGAGATCATGCTCAGGGCATCGGGCAGCTGTTCGGTGAATTTGTCCTGCCGCCTCACTTTTTTGAAATAGAGGAACATGAACGGGACCATGGCGGCCACGAGTGCCGCACAGACGGCAAAGATCAACCGGTGGGTAAACAGAAAGGTTCCACAGAAAGAAACAGCCGGGAGAAGAATCACCAGCAGTATGAACATGGTCAGGTCGATGGCCACTCCGGCATGGTCCAGGAGCCGTCCGATGGCGCGACCGAAACGGAACATGGTCACCAAGCGCTCGAATTGGGGTGTTTCTTTAATAATTTCCGAGCGCAGGTCATCCGACATGGCATCGTCTACGCCCGTTTTGGCCATCCTGCGGAGCCGCCGTTTCAAGACCGCTTTCGGGGATTCCTGCGCGCGCAGGTAAGCGAGCACGAGCGCCGATACCAGCAGGAAAACCGCTATAAATGTGAAAAAAACGGCTAAGAACATAGATTCTCCGTCTTATTCGAATATTTCGTTCGGCAAGTTTATTCCCGAAAGCTTGAACCGCTGCATGAAGTGCGGTCGGATTCCCGTCGCTTTGAAGGTGCCGATAACCTTGCCGTCAGCATCGACACCCTGCTGGTCAAAGACAAAGATATCCTGCATGACGACCGTGTTCCCTTCCATACCCGTAATCTCGGCGATCTTGATGACCTTGCGCGACCCGTCCGGAAAACGCACCAACTGAATGAGGAGATTTATTGCCGACGATATTTGTTCGCGAATCGCCTTGTCGGGGAGATCCATCCCGGCCATCATGACCATGGTCCCTAACCGGGACAGGGCGTCCCGGGGCGAGTTGGCGTGAATGGTTGAGATGGAGCCGTCATGGCCGGTGTTCATGGCCTGTAACATATCCAGAGCCTCGCTGCTGCGCACCTCGCCGAGAACGATCCGGTCCGGCCGCATCCGCAGTGCGTTCCGCACCAGGTCGCGCTGCGTGACCTCACCTCTCCCCTCAATGTTGGGAGGGCGGGTTTCCAGCCTGACCACGTGATCCTGTTTCATCTGCAATTCCGCGGAATCCTCTATGGTGACGATCCGCTCGACTTCGGGAATGTATTCGGAAAGCACGTTCAACATCGTGGTCTTGCCGGTGCCGGTACCTCCAGAGATGAGGATGTTCAAACGTGTCTTGACGCAATTTTGCAGGACAACGGCCATCCGCTCATCGACTGTGCCAAGGGCCATGAGATCGTTCATCTTCAGAGGATCGACTCCGAAGCGACGGATGGAAAGAACCGGCCCGTCGATTGCCAGGGGCGGGATAATGGCGTTGACCCGGGAACCGTCGGAAAGGCGGGCGTCCACATAGGGTGAAGACTCGTCGATGCGCCTGCCGACGCGGGAAACGATGCGCTCGATTATTTGCATCAAATGGTTGTTATCGCGAAAAATAATGTCTGTTTTCTGCAGCTTGCCCTTACGTTCGATGTACACATTGCTGCAGTTGTTGACCAGGATGTCGGAGATTGAGGGGTCGGAGAGCAGCGGCTCCAAGGGGCCGAGCCCGAATGTCTCGTGTTGAATATCGACGAGCAGTTTCTCTTTTTCCGTTTGATTGAGCGGCACCCCTTCATTGGCAATCAGGCCCTCGATGATCGAACCTATTTCCCGTGTCAGGTCGCCGCTTCCCAGGTAATCGAGTTTGCTGATGTCGATGCGCTCAATGAGGCGGTGGTGGATCCGCTGCTTCAATTCCTGGAAAAAGACCAAATTCTTTTCAACAGGAAGTTTCTGATTTTTGGGCCCGAAATGGTCGTTGAAAATCATGAACAGGTCTCCTGCGGCATCAGCTGTTCAGCTGGGTGATAAGTTTGGCAATAGCAGCAGTGATCGGCGAACGCGGGTAAAGATTCACAACCGGCACCCCTTTGTTGATCGAGTCGATGACCGCCCCATATTCGTTGGGAATGGTTGCGAACACCTTGGTTCCAAGAACGTTTTCAGCGTCGCCGATCTTGATGTCTGCCTTGGGCAGATAGCGGTTTACCACTATCTTTACCGCGCTCCGCGCGATGCCCTTGTTTTCCAGTGCTGCAAGATAGCGGCGGACGTTTTTGAGCGCCGGCAGGGTCAGGACCGTATTGAAGAGCAGGTGGTCGGAATCCCTGAACGTAATGAGATTCGCTCCGAAAAGCGGCCCTCCGGTATCGATGACCACGTAGGAAAAAGCGCTTTTGAGGAAGGTGAGCACCTGGGTGATCTGCTCGGCGGTGATACTCAAGGTTTCTTCCACTTCAAGCGGCTCACTCAGCAGATAGATTCCCGACGCATGGCGCGTCATGCTGGCGCGGAGAAAGTCCGCGTCAAGGCGGTTCACGTTGTTGGTGACGCTGCTCAGGGTATACTTCGGGTCGATATCCAGAAAGGAGGCCACATCGCCGCAGAAGAGGTTGAAATCCACCAAAGCCACATTATCGTTGCTGGCGGCAAGAGTCGCGGCAAGGTTCACGGCAATGGTCGTCGTCCCCACCCCCCCCACCGGGTTGTATACCGATATGATCTTCCCCTGCCGTTGCGTAACCTGGCCGTTTGTCAATGGCGACAGGTTTTTCGCTACCTTCCGGAGCGCTTCGAACAATTCTGTTTTCGCGACCGGCTTCAGGAAATATTCGGAAGCGCCAGACCGCATGAGCCGGAGTATCCAGTCCGGGTTCTTCTCGGTGGTGGCGACAAAGATGGCGGTGGCGGGAAAGTGCGCTAAGATGTGCTGAACCTGTTCAACCCCCACCTCCAGTTGCGCCACCCCCAGAATGACAACCGACGGATTGTTCGTCTGGATCAGCCGATACCCCTCGCTGAAGTCCCCGGTCGCCCCAACAAGTTTGACCTTGTCGCCATAGGGCAGGATCAGGCTTTCAATGGCTTCCCGCGTTTCACGGTCTGAATCAATAATGGCAATCGAGAGGTTTTGGGACATGGATGAGCTTTCCGTTATGCGATAATTTTTTTATTGCGCTAGGCTGGGCAAGGCCCCTGGTTCGATGCTGCCACAGGGATAACAGATGGCCGAGCTGATGTAAATTCCGTTACTGATACCTTTGCAGGGATCTGACGGCCCACTCGGCGCAGGGTTCGTTCGTCCGTTTAAATTACATGGGTTTCCACCAGTCGGGCAGGCATTGTTTATCGTGATCTTGGCATAACCCGCAACAGTCGCTGGTTTGGTTGTCGGGTCAGTTCCTGGTGTCGCATAGGGAACCAGGATTGTCCAGCCGGCAGCGGTTTTTTCTATTGCATCATAATTGGGATCGTAAAAATCTAACGAAGTGCCCTGAAAAGTTGCTGCATTAGTCCCGCCGCTGGTATCTATAGATTGGTAACAGACATCAACATTGGGTGGTGGAACGGGACAGATGTAACTGCCTCTAAAGATACTGTCAGCGGACGGAAAGCTGCCTGACAGGCTTGTCCACGCCATGTTCTTTTGGGGGTTAGTGGTCGACACCTTATTCTGGGGGTACAATCGGTACAGTGCTGCAGCAGACATGGCTTGGTTGCAGACATCTTGATTGATGAGAAAAAAGTATCGCGCCGCTGGGGGCCGCCAGGCGACCGCCGCAGCCACTGCGCCCATGGTGCTGTGGCCTGCTGCCCCGCCGAGAAAGAGGTTGAATGGGGTACTGGTGCCGATTATTCCGTTGTCGCTGGAGTCGATTCTTCTGGCAACCACTTTCACGGCATTGACCCCTGGGGGTGGAGTCCCCGGGGGCACCGCAGGGGGGGTTGTGGTGAATTGAGGTGGTGTGGCCGTGGGGTTCCAGTACCCGAGGACGACGTCGCCGCTGGGATCATTACCGATGTTGGGGCTCATGGTCAGGTTGAAGTTGACCTTCCCCATATGTACCGCCGCTTTGCGGGCTCCGGTCTGGGTGGTGAAGGTGGTGCCGTTGAGCCGACCTGCACCGGCAAGCGCGCCGGCATCAGCTGTCTTTTGCAGTTGCGCCTTGTTCGCATACATGTACGCCAAGTCTATGGCAAGCCCTGCCATGACAATGAGCACGACAAGGGAGACGGTAATCAGGACCAGCGCAGACCCGCCATTGTTCAATCTGTTTACTCTCCGAGCGGCATCCATTTGAGCTCCCTCTCTTGTTCAGGGGTCAGTTTCCGGTCCGTGGGGAGTTCCGGCCGTACCCCCGGAGCCAGAGGCTTGACGATCTTCGGCGTGATAAAGAACACCAGCTCTTTTTCCGTGGTGCTGTCCTGGGTGGAGCGGAAGAGCGCCCCCAGGATCGGGATATCACCCAAGAGCGGAATCTTGGACATGGTTTTGATCGCCTCTTCCTGAAGCAGGCCGGCCAGGACCAGGCTTTCCCCGTCCTTCAACTCCACGCTCGTCTGCAAGGTTCTGGTATCAATGATGGGGTAGCCGTTCACCGCCAGGGTGCCGGAAAGGCTGCTCACCTCCGCCGGGTCAAGCTTCAGGCTTATCAGGCCGTTCTCCAGAACCTCCGGCTTGAACTTCAATTTTACCCCCACATCCTGAAAGACGATGGTTGTGGTTGTGGTCCCCCCGGAGGAGAGAAGGACGCTGTAGGGGATTTTGCTTCCTGCCAGAAAGTTACCCTCCTGCCCGCTCTTTACCAGCATGTTGGGCTCGGCCAGGACCTTGGCATACCCCTTGGTCGCCAGTGCCTGCAACACCGCGCCGACACCGCCGGGGAAATAGGCCGCACCGATCTGGAAGGCGTCAAGGGGGGAGTAACTTCCCAGGCTGGATGCGGTGCCCGAAATACCTCCGGAACCGGAAGAAGATGAACCCGACGAGGAGCCGCCAGAAGAGGGGACGCCGACTAGGTTGGAGAACCCCTCGCCTTTGCTCCCCTTGATCATGAAACTGACCCCCATATTTTTCAGAGCGGTCTTATCCATCTGGGCGACCTTCACCTGGAGCAGCACCTGCTGGGGGTTGTCGATGACAATATGGTTGAGCACCTTGGGGGCGAACGCCTTGGCGGTGTTTTCGGCCTTGAGGCGGGTCTGGTCGTTGGCCACGCTGCCGGTCAGAATAACGGTGTCGTTGGCAAACTGGACATTGATCGCATCATTGGGCGCCATTTCCTTCAATTGGGCCTCGATGGCCGAACGGTCGCCCGTGACTTTTACATCATAGAATGTGGCTGTGGGCTTTTCGTCCTTGTCGTCCTTTGTCCAGACGATCATGCTGGTGGTGCCGATCATGATGCCGTCCAGTTTCAGGTCGTAGGGGGAGAGGATATCCAGAGTGACGAATTTGTTCGTGTTCGACGGCCCCGAATCCTGGGAGCGCCGCCGCTCCAGGTCGATCTTGTCCGACTTGGCCATAATATCGGCATCCTTCTCCTGGTCGGACTTCCTCGTGTTGGCCAGGGTGACCAGCACCATCTTTTTGTTCAACTTCAACAGAGTGCTTTTGAAAAGCCCCACCTCCAGGGGGATGCCGGCCATGGCTGGGGAAACCAGCGCCACTGCCAGAAGAAGGCTCAAAACGGGCAAGAAACATCTCTGTTTGCGGAGTTTGATCATTGAAGCACCTCGTCCAGGAGTTGTCCACCATGGCGGATTATTGCAGCACGAATTCCTTGGTCGTACGGGCCCCCCCGTCGATCACCGTCACCTTGTGGCCCTGGGGTGCGGCGGGCAGGGGGCGAATTGCGGCTCTGGCCCCTTCCGGCGCTGCGCGCCGCACCGGACGACGGACCTGGGCAAGCTTGGCCTGGGCAGGTTTGGCTTGGGCAACCGCAACCACGGGCCGTTCAACGCCGCCGAGCACCGAGCTTATGGTCGTCCCCCCCTTTACATCCACTTGGGCCGTATCGATGATATTCCGCAGGAGCAGTTGGAGCGACCCCTTGCGGGAGGCGTGCACCAGCTTTTCCGAATCCTCCGGGGTCAGGTCCATGGTCACGGTGGGAACGAGAACCGGCTTGCCGTCCTTCTGCTCGGTGGTCTGACCGGTAGCCAGAACCGGAACATTCTGTAGAACGATCTTGGTAACCGTATCGTTGGGATTGTTGGGGATCGGAGTGGTCAACACCACGTCGACCCGGTTATTGGGGGCGATGAAGCCCGCGACGCCGGCTACTTCGTTCACGCCCACCGTAACGGCGCGATGCCCCAGGGGGATGATGTACGTCATGACTCCGGTGGCGGCCGCACTCCCCTCTTTCGGCATCAGTTTCTGTTCGGTAATCGCATCGCCGGCGCTCAGGTTGCGGATCACGACCCTGTTGACGAGGGACTTGGCGTCGGTAAAACTCCCAACCGGGACACTGTCCTTTGGCCAACCTGCCGTCTTGAGATGGGTCTCGTTCAGCTTCGTGCCGATCGGTAGATCACCTGCCGCGACCATGATGACAAAGCTGGCGGCCTGCTTGGTTTTCAGGCTCTCCTGCTTCAGATAGGCGTAAACGCCCCAGGAAGCGACCCCTGCAAACACCAGGGCAATGAGCGTTACCATGGTTACTGCCTGTGATCTGTTCATGGTTCCTCCGGGGAGTGCGGGAATTTATTGTTCATAACGCATCGTCGCCTGAGCCGAGATGGTCGTTAAATTTTTAAAGAGATAATTGATCTTATATCGGGGAGAATTGAAATTGGGAACAATGGTGTCGAATTTCAGTTTTGCACTAACAATAATATCGTCACCACTTGCAGGCGGCGAAGTCGTGGTTGGTGGGATGACCAAGGTAATTGACCAACTTGCGGGGACGGTGTTGTATATCCAGGAACGTATGGTGTTCTGATCCCAAACGGTGTTTACGGCGGCTTTTCGCGCAGCATGACGCACCGCATTGGTCAGCATGTTCTTCATGTAAAAAGCCCTGCCGAATTCCATGACCCCAAGGATCAACAGCAACAGAATTGGGAGGATCAGAGCGAGTTCAACGAGGGCCTGTCCTTTGGAACCACGGATTCGATGTAGGCATGGGGGGAGACAGATCATTGAAGCCCTTTCGGCAACAGGGGTTACAGGGGGGGCATGCCCCCCCTTCATCGGAAAAGCTCACCTGAATAAACCATCGGGAGGATCAAGGGCTTACAAGCTTACAGGCGGCGTTGGTGAACGTACTGTTCACGGAGCCACCCAGTATTTGCATGGCGACAATTGCTGCTAGGGCGATCAGTACAATGATCAGTGCGTATTCCACCAATGTCTGGCCCTTTTCACTCTTTACGCGGCACAGCAGGTTGATAACAAACAATTTGATCGTGTTCATGCGGGTACCCTCCTTTTTTTTGTGTTGCAAATGGGTGAATATGCACCGTCCGTAGAGCGGGAGATACAGCTTTACCTTAAGGGTTCATCAACGAACTAGCTGCACTGCTATAAGTGTTGTTCACGATGCCGCCCAGATAGTGCATGGCAACAATCGCAACGAGGGTGGTCAGCACAATGGTCAACGTGTATTTTCCACCAAGGTCTGGCCTCTTTTGTTCTTTGCCCGGGTCAACAGATTAAAGATGAGCAGTTTGATAGTATCCATAGCGCCTCCCCCCTGTTTTGTTTACAAAGCAAATTATAATTAGTTTCTATTTACCATTGTTTCACGGTGTGTCAACCACATTCAAATAATTTTATAAAAATATTGAAATGAAAATTTAATTACATATAATTGTATTTAATGAATTCAATTGTTTTTTTCTGCAATATTAAAAATCATCTATTTTGCAAAACAAGTGCCACTTTATAACTTACTAATTTAATTGAAACATAATTAAAGTATGTTAAAAAACAGATATGCTTTTGTAAACTTCTCCGACAATAATGTCGGTATCGTATACACTTTAAAGCAACCTGTAAGAGACTGAGGGGCATGGTAAAACTGGGGCAGCAGCGCGAGGTGCATCGACGTAGCAACAAGAGGATTATGGCGATTGTAATGGGGGGTTAGTCAGTACTCAGGGAAAGGAGCACCGGTATGCCTGAACGGGATATGAAGCGCTGGATTGAATCTTTGGGGATTCCCGCCGCCGAGATGAAAAAGGCTCATGTACGCCAACTCCTGCATGGCGGCAAGCTGACCGAAAGCCTGCTGACGCTTGGCCTTATTTCCAGCAAGCAGTTGATCGAATTCGAGCTGCAGATTCCCAAGCCACCAACGACCATTGAGAGGACCGGCTTGCAGCTCACCTTTATTACCGATTTGGCAACGAAGCACATCCTGTTCATGGGGGAATTCGACCAGCAGGAGCTGGCGGAACGGATCTGCCTGCCGGTCAATCTTGTCGATAAGGTGATGGAACAACTGCGCCGGGCAAAGCTTGTGGAGGTTCTTGGCGCTGGTGGATACTCTTCGGGGACCTACAGATACCTGATTACCGATGCCGGGAAAAAACGTGCCCAGGAGTTGCTGGATATCTGCCGCTATGTCGGTCCGACGCCCGTTTCCCTTGATGACTACGTCAGGATGGTGGATGGCCAGACCATCCGTCTGGTCGCGATTGATCAGCAGCAGATTAATGAGGCGTTTGCCCACCTGGTTGTCAGCCCGCAACTGCTTAAAACAATCGGGCCGGCAATCAGTTCCGGCAGGTCGATATTTCTCTATGGCCCATCAGGAAACGGCAAGACGGCCATTGCCGAAGCGATCGGCAGGGTCTTTCAGGACCCCATTTTTGTCCCGCACGCGGTCTATGTGGCCGGACAGATAATTACGGTCTACGATCCGGTCACCCACTTCCCGGTCAGCGACGAAGACCAGGAACCGCGTGCCGACCGGCGCTGGATACGGGTAAAACGCCCTGTCGTCATGGCAGGCGGTGAGTTGACGTTGAGTATGCTCGACCTCACCTTCAATCAGGTGACAAAGTATTATGAAGCGCCGCTACAGATGAAAGCCAATAACGGTATTTTCCTGATCGATGACTTCGGCAGGCAGCAGGTCGAGCCCAAAATCCTCCTCAACCGCTGGATAGTCCCGCTTGAAAGGCGAGTTGACTTCATGGGCCTGCACACAGGGATGAAATTCACTATTCCCTTCGATCTGCTGGTCCTATTCGCCACTAATATCGAGCCGGGCGAGTTAGTTGATGAGGCATTCTTGCGGCGCATACGTTACAAGGTCCGCGTCGACCATCCTACCATTGCTGAATATGAGGATATATTCAAAAGGGTCTGTGAGGTCAACGGGATTGAGTTCCAGCCGCCAGTCTTCAGCTATCTGACCAATGAGTTGTACGGCAAATCGCCGAACCCGATGGCGGCCTGTCATCCGCGCGATATTATTGATCATCTCGTCGATCAGGCCCGATTCCACAAAACCAAGCCCGTATTGACAAAAGAGTCCATCGATCAGGCATGGAAAACCTATTTTGTATAACATCCATTATTAAGGAAAATTTTTACCGTTTCCACCACTCGTTGCCAACGGGTGAAGCTTTGAAGGGCCCCTCGGTTTCCTGTAGAAGAGGACTTCAGGCCGCGCTGCGAATTTTTACGTTCCTGCCGCCGCTGCTCTTCATCCCCCATTTGACGACCGTGACCCGCTCAATCCGGTCGAAGATCAGATTCTCGACCGCGATGCCGATCAGGACAACAGTTATCAAACCGGCAAAAACCGAAGGAATCTCCAGCTGCTGTTTGTTCTCGTAGATAAACCAGCCGATGCCGCCGCTCCCGGAACTGACGCCGAAGACCAGTTCCGCCGCGATAAGCGTCCGCCAGGCAAAGGCCCAGCCGTTGCGCAGACCGGTCAGAAGTGAGGGGAACGCCGCCGGTATCAGGATGACGGCGGCATAGCGGATGCCGCTGAGGCCGTAGTTGCGCCCCACCATGCGGATCGTCCCGTTGACCGCCGAGAATCCCCCGTGGGCGCTCAGCGCCACCGGCCAGAGAACCGCATGAATCAGAACAAAGATGATGCTCCCGCTGCCCAGGCCGAACCAGAGCAGGGCCAGCGGCAGGAGTGCGATGGCGGGCAACGGGTTGAACATGGAGGTGCAGAGTTCCAGGAGATCGGAGCCGAGTCGCGTCATTGTGGCGGCCATGGCCAGAATCAGCGCCAGGAGCACCCCGATGCCGTATCCGGTCAAGAGTATTTTGAATGAGGTGACGATGCGGGCCGGCAGTCCGCCGCTTCTGACGGCATCGACCAGCGCCTGCAACGTGGCGCTGAAGGTCGGCACCATGAGCGGGTTCGCCAGCCGTGTCGCATACCATTCCCAGAGCGCGCAGAGCAGGATCAGAAGCCCCGCCCTCCGAACCCACCCTTTGTCCCACAACTGTGCCAGTATGCCGGGACCGGTGGAGGGACTCCCCTCGTGCATCACTGTTCCCCGCACGGTCATTCCTACCGCGGTACTATCTGTTTTCATGGTGCGCTCCTCGTGATGTGCTGCGGCAACCAGGGACATTAGATCACGTAATCCAGAGCGTCCCGAAACAAGACCTGCCTGATCCGCTCCGCAATTTCCGGGTGGGCCCCGGCGGCCGCCTGCAACTGCTCCGCCTCGATGATCTCCTCCACCCGCCCGGGGTGAGGGGACATCACCACGATCCTGCTGCCGAGCAGCAGCGCCTCTTCGATGGAGTGGGTCACGAACAACATGGTGAACTGGCATTCGCTCCAGAGTTCCAGCAGCTCATCCTGCATCCGCCTGCGCGACAGGGCGTCCAGGGCGGCAAAGGGTTCGTCCATCAGGATAATCTCCGGCTTCATGGCCAGGCAGCGAGCAATGGCCACCCGCTGTTTCATCCCCCCCGACAGGGTATGGGGGTAGGCATCGGCGAATTGCTCCAGATGGACCGTCCTGATCGCCTCAAGGGCGCGTTCATGCGCCTCCCCCTTGGGCAGGGTGCGGCTGGCGAGCAGCCCGAAGGCCACGTTCTCCCGCACCGTTTTCCAGGGAAGCAGCTGATCGAATTCCTGGAACACCATCACCCGGTCCGGTCCGGGGCCCGCCACCAGTCTGCCGTTCAGGGTGATATTCCCCTCGCTGGGGGCAAGAAACCCGCCCACGGCCTTGAGAAGCGTCGATTTTCCGCACCCGGAGGGGCCCAGCAGCACTACCCGGTCGCCCCGGCTCACCTGGAATTCCACGTTATCGGTGGCGGTGACGATGCCGTTCTGGTCGCGGTAGCGCAGCGTGACCCCCTTGACGGACAGCAAAGGCGTATCCGCAACGTCAGCCATGGTCAGCTCCCCTTTGTGGCGTGGACGTTGGGGAAGAACAGATCCTTCCAGTCCCTTGGCCTGCTCTTGATCGTCCCGGTATGGTACATGAAATCCGAAAACCTGGTGATATTGTGCGGTGTGACCGTATAGCTCACCGTCGGCTGGTTGATCTCCTTGAGCAGGTCATCCAGGCTTTCCTTGGTCTTGCTGGCCTCGCGGTAGATCTCCGCCGCGGCCCGCCTGTTCTTGTTGATGTAGGTGGTCGCCTCTTCCTGCGCCGCAAAGACCGCGGCATAGATCTTCGGGTTTTTGTCGTGGAAGGCTTTGGTGGTGGCGAAGACATTGAAGGTGTGCGGCCCGCCGAGGACCGTGTATGAGTTGAGCACCGTCCTGACCCGCTTGTCGTCCAGTTCCTGGAACATGAACGGCGGGCTGGTGAGATGGCCGGTGACCTCCGACTTGCCGGACAGGAGCGCCGCCATGGCGTCAGGATGCTTCATGGTCACCGTCAGTTTGTCCAGTTTGGAAAAATTATTCTGGCCGAACTCCTTTGCCGCCGCCATTTGCAGGATGATAGCCTGGATCGAGACCTTCACCGCCGGCAGGGCGATACGGTCCTTGGCGGTGAAGTCCCGGATCGTTTTCACCGCCGGGTTGTTCGTATTCAGGTAGTTAGGCGATGAAATCAGGGCCGAGACCCCTTTGACGGCGCCCTTGGACTTGTCCCAGAGCAGGATCATCGGCGCCACGCCCGAGGAGATGTAATCGACGCTCCCGGAGAGGAGCGCGTCATTGGTCGCGCTACCGCCCCCCAGGGTCGCCCAGGTGACTTTGATATCGCCGAGACCGGCCGCTTTGGCATGTTTTTCTATCAGATGCTGCTTTTCCATGATGATCAGCGGCAGGTAGCCAAGGCCGTACTGCTTGGCCAGCCGTACCTCCTTGACCTCGGCCGCGGCATTGAACGGCACGGCAGCGAGGCCGACGAGCGCCAGCGCCGTGATGGCGACGAATGTGTACATGCTCTTTCCCATGTGTGCAGCTCCTTATGGTTGGAATGGTTCAGACAACAGCAGGCGATAGCCGATAGCGGGGTAGCCGCGTTCGTTACGGTGTATCGGCATGCCGTACCGCCAGGCGGTCCAGATGCAGATGAAACGGATGCAGCGCCTCTTCCCGCTCCTTGCGCACGGCATAGGTTTCATCGCGGATCTGCTCCGGCTCGATCAACCAGACCGCCGCCAGGTCTGCATCGCCCAACCGGGCGCGGACCTCGCGATAATACTCGCTGAACAGCGGGCCCGAAACGAGCGCCTTGTACGTTCGCCCCGTCGTGACCAGCACCCGGTTATCGCTGCCTGCCACGGTGACGGACACCGGGCGTTCGAACCAGATGCTGCGCAGCAGGTTGCGGTGGGTTGCTGATGTTTCCAGAAGTTCGAGATGCACCAGACGCCCGTCGGCGTCGAGCCGGAGAAAAGGGCTCGGCACGCTGACGGGTGCGCCGTTTTCATCCAGGGTGGCGATGCTGGCGACGGTGGCGGGTTCTTTCAGCAGCGATCCGATTGCGTTCCGTAAATCTTCAGACATGGTTTATTCCTCCCACAGCGGCAACAGCCGGGACAGATCGGTGTCGGGATGATTGCCGCAGTTGCGGTAGCTGTCATGTTCGATGGGGAGCCGGTATTTCACCCGCAGGGCGTGCAGGCCACGGGCCAGGCGGATGTAATAGTCCAGCGAGGCGTTTTTGTAAGCGCCCAGCGCCGTATCCGGCCGGGGCGACCAGACGATGAGCACCGTGCTCACCCCCTGCCGGGCCAGATCCTCGGCTTCGGCCAGGGTCCGCTCCAGGGCCTCGTCCTCACTGCGAAATCCGTGGGGACCAGCCAGTTCGATGCCCGCCACCAGGCCGGTGTTCACCCTGCCCGGCCCGAATATCTCCACCGCATCCACCAGCCGCTTTTTCCACTCGCGATACCCGATCCATTCCGCTTTGCCGGGGCAATGTTGGTTGAACAGCTCCTCGTTCAGCACCTCGATGTCGGAGGTGTAGCTGGTCAGGCCGGTTTCGGCATAGAGCCTCTTCAACTGCTCCTTCTCGAACGCCGTTCCGATCAACTGGCTGGGAAACTTTGGGGTGCGGAAATTTTTGCCGACCTCTTTCAGGATGGCGATATAGTAGTCGATCTCGTCATCAAAGGGGCGCGACCCGCCGATGATGGAGCCGGAGGTCAGGAAGACCGTCGAAAACCGCCCCTCCTCCTTCAGCGCCTCGCCGATCACCGCCCCCACCTCGACCGGATCGAGCCGTGCCGGGATCTTGAGCTCCTTGCTCCCTTTTTTCAGTTGGGTGACGATGTCACAGAAGGCGCACCCCTTGCCGTTGTTCCAAAAGGTGCAATAGCGGTACGGAAAGATGTTCAACCGCTGGGGGCGGGCGCTGACGATATTCTTCATCGGCACGCCCGAGCTGCTGTCTTTGCCATAAAATGCCGGGGCGGGCCAGTAATCCACCTCTTCCAGCGCCACCCCCGCATCGAACAGCCAGGGCCGGCCGTCGCGCAGATCGACAACATAGGGGTTCTCTTCCAGCGGCGTCGGCGTCGTGATGATCGAGGTGCCATCCCGCAGGAGCAGCGATTCCGGCCGGAGGGCGATAACCCCGTCGCGGGCGCCGAAGATGTGGGTCCCGGTGGTCTGGTGCTTTTCCGGATCGAGATAGGAGACCGCCTCTTCGGTGTAGTGCACCCCCCGACGCTGCACATCGGTCTTGAGGATAATCAGGCGCGGTACGTCCGGGTAGCGGCGAACGGCATCCTCCAGGGGCGTCCCAGGAAATTTTCTTGCCAGGGCAAGAGTCATGACATCACTCCTTTCTCGTCAAACGGTCACCAGTGGATACAACAAAAAAAGAGGTCAAGGAGAGAGCGCGCTTCGCTCGTTCCTTGGCCTCCAGTTTTTCTGGTCAGTCGTTGGAATACTGCTGTGTGATCCTGGGGACATTCCCCGGTATCATCACATGTAATGGGGAAAATCTAGCAAATCGGATACGGGGTGTCAATCAAATAATATAACTTCTATAAATTTTATATACCACCAAGGACGACACCCCTCACAACCCGAAGGTCATGTGGAGCAGGGAGGCCTATTTACAGAGAACTTTCGCACTACCACGTCAGAACCGTCGTCCCTGTCTTTAATCCATCCAGAACATGGACAAACAACACAAAAAGAAAAAGCCCCGGAAATTCCGAGGCTTTTTGACTTATCCGGATGGTGCCGGACTTTTAAATGGTCGGTGCGACTGGATTCGAACCAGCGACCACTAGACCCCCAGTCTAGTGCGCTACCAGGCTGCGCTACGCACCGCTATGCTACATCTGATTCCGCAAGAGCAAAAGTTCATCTCTGATATTCCGCAACAGCAGGAGGTACTTTTCCTGGGGGGCTGTCGGGAGCTGTTCATCAGCAGCGATGATCCTGCCCTTCGGGGTTATTCTTCTCTTTACACCTTCAATGGTAAACTTCTCGTCATACAGCAACCGGCGGACCAGGAGAATGATGTCTACTTCCCGTTTGGAATACAGCCGCTGCCCGGTGGTGCTCTTCTCGGGTGACAAAAACTCGAACTCACTCTCCCAGAAACGGAGTACCGAAGTCTTTACGCCCGCCATCTGGGCAACCTCGCCGATCTTGTAGTACAGTTTGTCGGGGAAGGTGGTGCCCATAACAGTGTATGCTTATTTGGCCTCTTTCGCGACGCTATTGATCGCGTTTTTTAGAACCTGACTCGGTTTGAAAGTAAGGATGCGCCGAGCATCAA
The DNA here is from genome assembly GCF_008802355.1 of Oryzomonas sagensis. Lineage (NCBI taxonomy): Bacteria > Pseudomonadati > Thermodesulfobacteriota > Desulfuromonadia > Geobacterales > Geobacteraceae > Oryzomonas > Oryzomonas sagensis. The sequence continues at coordinate 74,644 of NZ_VZRA01000007.1, forward strand.
TGGTAATGGTTTCGCCGGTTTGCGGATTGCGTCCTCTCCGGTCAGCCTTCCGCTTGACAACGAAATTTCCAAACCCTGCTATCTTAATTTTTTCACCATCCTCCAGGGTGCTCTTCAGGATGCTGAAAACGGTTTCAACCATTTCAGCGGACTCCTTTTTCGAGAACCCGATTTTCTGGTGAATTTTTTCTACGATGTCGGCTTTGGTCATAACAACCTCAATCTGCTAAGTTCTACGGCTTCTTTACAAAGGGCAATTTTTATAACATAGGGAACGGCATTACGCAACAGGTTTTTATCTTATTGATACTTTTACCTTATTCAAAAGGCTGTCAACAATCTTCCCATGCACTCTTCCGGTCTCGTCATCGGTGAGCGTGCGCTCGTATGAGCGGTAGCGGATGCGGACGGCTATGCTCTTAAATCCGTCAGGGATGCCCTTCCCCTGATACACGTCAAAGATATCGACCTGTTCGACCTCTTTGGCCTTGACGCTGTGGATGCACTCGACGATCTTTTCCACCGGCAGTTCCATGGGGGCCAGCATGGCAATATCGCGTGTGCTGTCCGGAAAACGGGAGGGGGCCGAAATGGTCCGTTTCTGCCGTGCCAGGGTCAGCATCTTTTCAAAATCGAGCTCAAAACAATAGACCGGCTTATCCAGGCCAAAATTATCCTGAACCGTGGGGTGCAGTTCACCGACCGAGCCGATCCGCTCCCTGCCGGCGACGATACTGCACGATTTACCGGGATGATAAAACGGCTCCGGCGCATCGGCCACCCACTTCACACCGCCGATGCTCAACTGGCTGAGCAGGTTTTCTATAATGCCCTTGGCATCGTAGAAATCGACCGCCTCGTTGGCGCGACTCCACCCCAGCCCGTCGCGTGAGCCGGTCAGGGCTCCCACCACATAAAGCGGCTCGTGCGGCATCTCCTCCCCCGGAACGGGCAGATACACCCGACGCATCTCAAAGAGCTTCAGGTCAAGCGAGCGAAAGCTGATGTTGCGGGCAACCGTTTCGAGAACACCGGGCAAAAGGGTGGTACGCATGACCGACTGTTCATCCACCAGCGGGTTGGCCAGACGGATCGTGCTGCGCCGCGAATCATCCCCGGGGAGCAGCAGTTTATCTGCGGCACCCGGTGCAGTAAAGCTGAAATTAATGATCTCGTTCATGCCGTGCTTGACAAGGATATCCCTGACACTCTTCTCAAGCTGCTGGTGCCGCGTCGGGCGGTCCGAGACGACGCGTGCCATCGGCAGGGTGGCGGGAATACGGTCGAAGCCGTTCAAGCGGGCAATCTCTTCAACCAAGTCAATCTCGCGCTCCAGGTCGATCCGGTAGCTGGGCGGCACCACCGCCAACGTCCCTTCGGGCAGCTCCTTGACAGCGCATTCGAGCCGTCTGAGGATATCAATGGCCTCCTCCCGCGGCAGATCGATCCCGATCATGGCGTTGGCGCGTTCCGGGCGGAATACGATCGTTTCCGGCTCACGTCTGCCGAGGTAGACATCGAGGCTTCCCTTGGCCATACGGCCACCGGCAAGGTCCACAATCAGCGACGCAGCCCGGTCAAGGGCCTGGATCACACCGCCGATATCGACTCCGCGTTCGAAGCGATGGGAGGACTCCGTATGCAGGCCAAGCCGCTTACTGGTCCTGCGGATCGCTGACGGCAGAAACCAAGCGCTCTCGAGCAGAATGTTCGTGGTGGTATCGGCAATTTCGGAGTTTTCGCCCCCCATGACACCAGCCAGGGCGACCGGCCGCTCGGCGTCGCAGATGACCAGATCGTCGCCCGTGAGGGTACGCTGCTGGCTGTCCAGCGTGGTAAAACGCTCACCTTCGCCGGCACGGCGCACCACAATCCGATGCCCAGCCAGACGATCGCAGTCAAAGGCGTGTAGTGGCTGCCCCAGTTCCATCATCACCAGGTTGGTGACGTCCACAACGTTGTTGATGGACCGCACGCCAATGGCGTTGAGCCGCTTCACCAGCCACTCGGGAGAGGGAGCTATGCGGCAGCCGCTCAGATAGCGCGCGGCATAGCGCGGGCAATATTCGGCGTCTTCGACCGTTACGCTGATGTTTTTGTCGACCGGCTCATCAGACTCGCTGATCGCGTTTTCAGGACAGCGGACCTTTTGTCCCAGCTTGGCGGCAATCTCGCGGGCAATGCCCACGGCACTGAGACAGTCGGCGCGGTTGGGGGTCAGGCCGATCTCAAAAAGGGTGTCCTTCAGCCCCAGGGCGGCAAAGATCGGAGTGCCGAGCTTCAGACCGGCAGGCAGGATCATGATGCCGGCGCTTTCCGCGGACAGCCCCAATTCTCTCTCCGAGCAGAGCATGCCGCAGGATTCTTCGCCGCGGATCTTGGAGCGTTTGATTTTGAAATCACCCGGGAGTGTTGCGCCGATCTTGGCTAAGGCGACCGTGTCGCCCTGTTTGAAGTTCTGTGCGCCGCAGACCACGTCCAGCACCTCGGTGCCGCTATTCACCCGGCAGAGGGAGAGCTTGTCGGCGTTGGGGTGTTGCCGTTTTTCCTCGACCACCGCCACCACGACATCGTCCATCCCCTCGCCAAGCTTCTCCATCCCCTCCACCTCGAGGCCGAGCATGGTAAGCAGATCGGCCAACTGATCGGGGGTGAGATCAAAATCGACGAATTCCTTGAGCCAGTTATAGGTAACGTTCATATCAGGACACCTAGAATATTCTGAATTAGGAGGTTGTTCAAAAATAGTCAGATCGTCGCACCCGCTAGACAAGCCACAAGGAGGCGTAGCAGCGCTACGCCGCACGAAGGGGCGTTCGAGGAGGGCGGCGAGATGGCTGTTTTTCAACAACCTCTAGAATTGCCGCAGGAACCGCACGTCGTTCTCGAAAAGCAGGCGCATGTCGCTGATGCCGTACTTCAACATGGCGATGCGTTCGATGCCCATCCCGAAGGCAAAACCGGATACCTCTTCGGCATCGTAGTTGACGTGACGGTAGACCTCGGGATCAACCATGCCGGCTCCCAGTATCTCGAGCCAGCCGGTGTTTTTGCAGACCCGGCACCCCTTGCCGCCACAGATGACGCAGGCGATATCCACCTCGGCCGAGGGCTCGGTAAACGGGAAAAAGCTGGGACGCAAACGAACGCCGGTCTTTTGGCCGAACAACTGATTGGTGAATATGGTCAGTATGCCCTTCAAGTCGCCGAAGGTGATGCCCTGGTCCACCATCAGCCCCTCGACCTGATGAAACATGGGGGAATGGGTGGCATCGGAATCGCAGCGGTAGACCGTACCCGGGGCAATGATGCGCACCGGCGGCTTCTGCTTCAGCATCGTCCGGATCTGGACCGGTGACGTATGGGTGCGCAGCAGCAGGTTGTTTTCGACGAAAAAGGTGTCCTGCATGTCCCGGGCAGGGTGCTCCGGGGGAAAGTTGAGCGCCTCGAAGTTGTACCAATCATGCTCGATCTCAGGGCCTTCCGCGACGGAAAATCCCAGGCCGGCGAAGATATCGCAGACCTCTTCGACCACCAGGGAGATGGGATGCTTGGTGCCGTTGGCTGGGCGACGGCCAGGCAAGGTGACATCGATCCGTTCGGATTGCAGCCGCTGGCTCCTGGCCGCTTCACGCGTTGTTTCCAGTGCTGCGTCAAGGCTGGCCTCGACCTCTGCCTTGACGGTATTGACCAACTGTCCGACAAGCGGTCGTTCCTCGGGGGTGAGCGCACCGAGCCCCTTCATGAGAGCGGTCAACTCTCCTTTGCGGCCGAGGAATCTGACCCGTATTTCCTGAAGGGCTTCCTCGCTGGAAACGGCGGCTATGGCCTTTACGGCCTCGTCTCTCAATCTTTCAAGTTGTTCCCGCATGTTAGTAAACCCCGTAATCAGATGAATCTGCAAAATCACTCGGCTGCCCGATACGAATCCCGGAGAATAGGGAAAACTCGCGGCTGTCTGCCAAAACGGCAAGCAAGGGGACTGAACGGGGCAATGAAGGGATCAAGCCGATTCGTGAACCTTACAAAAAAAGGAATGGGACTGTTCATCCCATTCCCTCGGTTTTGAAAGCGAAACCGGCCTGCTTAGATGCCAGCCTTGGCAAGGGTAGCGATCTGGCTGAACCCGGTCGGATCGGATACGGCGATGTCGGCCAGAACCTTACGGTCGATCTGCACATTGGCCTTTTTGAGGCCGAAGATGAATTTGCTGTACGACAGCCCGTTGAGGCGGGAAGCCGCGTTGATGCGGGTGATCCACAGACTGCGGAAATCACGCTTTTTGACACGACGGTCGCGGAAAGCGTAATTAAGGGCCCGGTCAACCGCTTCGGTCGCACTGCGGAACAATTTGCTCCGTGCGCCCCGGAAACCCTTGGCAAGTTTTAATACCTTGTTGCGTCTGCGTCTCGCTTTGAATCCTCTTTTTACGCGTGGCATGTTCTACTCCTTCATGATGAATTTCGCCCGATCCATAAGGGGAGACAGGTCCTCATGGTTCTTGGCATTATGCCGTTTCACCCGTGTGCGCAGGAGTGGGGCTCCATGGCGGCGAAGCGGTACTGTCCGCATCCGTCGCCACATTCCGCACCCAGCCGCGTGGTGCAAACGGTGAAAGCAGGTTATGAAATCGCCCTATTTGTAGGGAATCAATTTGGCAATATTTTTCTGGTCCACATCGGCGACCATAGCGCTCTGACGCAGATTCCGCTTATTCTTGCGGGTCTTGGGGGTCAGAATATGGCTGGTAAAGGCTTTGCTGCGTTTGATGCGGCCGGTCCCCGTCTTTTTGAAGCGCTTGGCGGCACCGCGGTTTGTTTTGATCTTCGGCATTGGTTCTTCTCCTTATGTGCAATGGTAAACGGTAACTGGAATCCGCTATTTTTTAACCTTCGGAGCAACAATCATATACATATTGCGGCCATCGACACGCGGCTGGGACTCGATCACGGCGACGTCCTGCAGTTCGGTGGCAAAGCGTTCAATCACGGCGCGCCCGATATCCATGTGGGTGATCTCCCGCCCCCGGAACACCAGCGTCACCTTCGCCTTGTTCCCCTCTTCGAGGAACCGCCTGACGTGCTTGATCTTGAACATGAGGTCATGTTCATCGGTTTTAGGCCGCAGCTTGATCTCTTTGACCTCGACATGAACCTGTTTTTTCTTGGCTTCCTGCAGCTTTTTGCTCTGCTGGTATTTGAACTTCCCGTAGTCCATGATCCGGCAGACAGGCGGAACCGCCGTCGGAGAGACTTCCACCAGGTCGAGCTGCTGTTGTTCGGCGAGTTCCAGCGCCTTGGAAGTAGGAATGACGCCGAGCGCCTCGCCATCGGCGCCGATGACACGGATTTCCGTGGCGCGGATGGTATTGTTGATGTTCACGGTCGGTTTTGCTATGACTGCACCTCCTGAATTACCTGAAGTTCCTGCATTCTAAGGCAATGAAATCGACGAAATCGGCAGGCGTCATGGGCTGCAGGTTTTTGCCGTCGCGATAGCGTGGCGTCACGGTCCCCTGCTCCACCTCTTTGTCACCGATCACCAACATATAAGGAACCTTCTGCAACTGAGCCTCGCGAATCTTGAAACTCAGCTTTTCATTACGGAAATCCGCCTGCACCCTGACGCCGGCTGCCCTGAGAAGCGCCTGCACTTCCTGAGCGAACGCGATCTGGTTATCGGTGACGGTCAGCACGATGGCCTGAACCGGGGAGAGCCAGAGCGGGAAGCTGCCGGCAAAGTGTTCTATCAGAACGCCGATAAAACGCTCGATGGAACCGAGAATCACCCGGTGGACCATGACGGGCCGTTTTTTCTCCCCATCCGGCCCGATATAATTGAGATCAAAGCGCTCCGGAAGGGTAAAATCACACTGGATAGTAGCACACTGCCACCGCCTGTCAAGACAATCGCGCAATTTGATGTCTATCTTGGGTCCGTAGAACGCACCGTCGCCCTCGTTGATCTCGTAGGGACGGCCGGAATCCTTGAGCGCCGACAGGAGTGCGTTGGTGGCCAACTCCCAGGAGGCATCGTCACCGATGGACTTTTCCGGGCGGGTGGACAGTTCCATCTCGTACTCGAACCCGAAGATCGCCATGACGTCGCTGACAAAGGCAAGAACACCCTTGATCTCGGCATCCAGTTGCTCCGGAGTGCAGAGGATATGGGCGTCGTCCTGGGTGAAGCAGCGGACCCGCAAAAGGCCGTGCAGTACGCCGGCCCGCTCGTGGCGGTGCACCGTGCCCAGTTCGAAATAGCGCAACGGCAGGTCGCGGTAGCTGCGAAGCTGGGACTTGTAGATCATCATGTGGGCAAGGCAGTTCATCGGCTTGATGCCGAAGCTCTGCTCGTCCACCTCGGTAAAGTACATATTCTCGCGGTAGTTCTCGTAATGCCCGGAGCGCTGCCACAATTCGGTCTTGAGGATCTGGGGGCCCACCACGATGTCGTAACCGCGCTTGAGGTGTTCCTTGCGTTCGAAGTCTTCCAAAACCGTACGCAACATGGCCCCCTTGGGGTGCCAGATGGCAAAGCCTGCGCCGACCTCGTCGGAAAAGGAGAAGAGATCCAGGTCACGTCCCAGCTTGCGGTGATCGCGGCGCTTGGCCTCTTCCAGGCGATTCAGATAGGCTTCAAGCTCCTTCTTGTCCACAAAGGCCGTGCCGTAGATGCGTTGCAGCATACGGTTCTTCTCATCGCCGCGCCAATAGGCACCGGCAATGGAGAGCAGCTTGAAGGCTTTGATGCGGGAGGTGCTGGGCACGTGGGGGCCGCGGCAGAGGTCGGCAAATTCACCCTGGCTATAGACCGACACCGTTTCAACGCCTAAGTCGTTGATCAGTTCGGTCTTGTAGGGCTCACCCATTTCCTCAAACATACGGATAGCGTCAGCACTGGCCAGCACCCGACGCTCAAGCTTCAGATCGGCCGCGGCAAACTCGGACATCTTGGCCTCGATACGCTCCAAATCTTCCGGGGTAAAGGGCCGGTCCATATCGAAATCGTAGTAAAAGCCGGTCTCAATGGCCGGACCGATGGTCACCTTGGCCTGGGGAAACAACTCCTTCACCGCCTGGGCCATCAGGTGCGAGGCCGAATGACGAATAATTTCCAAGGCTTCGGGGCTTTTTTCGGTGATGATCTCCACATGCGCGCCGTCGCTCACGGGTGCGGTGAGGTCAACCAGTTCGCCATTGATCTTGCCGGCCAGGGCGGCTTTCGCAAGACCGGCTCCAATGGATGCTGCCAGATCGAAAACGTTCGCGCCTGCGGGAAGTTCCCTTACGGAACCGTCAGGAAGCGTGATATTGATACTCGCCATACCAATCTCCTGTGTACTACCGACCTTATGACATCCAAACAGAAAAGGCATCGAAACATCGATGCCCACGCTTGCAGCTTTGCTTAAGCACTGCTTCTTCTTTTAAATGGTAGGCGCGGGCGGTCTCGAACCGCCGACCTCTACCGTGTCAAGGTAGCGCTCTCCCCCTGAGCTACGCGCCTACAAAAAGCTGGAAAGTAATAGCAACATACCGTGAGCTTGTCAAGCAGATATTTTCGAAAATTACCACAAGGGGACATGCGATCGGCAGCGGCATCAGCCGTTAGCGGCTGATGCCGCTGCCGATGGTGGAACGAGGTGGCTCCAATGACCACTACTTGCAGCCGATGGCCGTTGTCGCAAATTCTCCATAATTACCATTGTCATCGATCTTGACATCCAAGGCAACCGAAGCGCCACCGGTTGAGGCGGTGTTGTATACTATTTTGTATTGCGAGGCCAATATGTTTGAGATTTTACTGAATATCCCCTGTAGATCGGCAGCGTTAGAAGTCGAAGTCGAAAAGCTCTGCCCGCCGGTCTGAAGTGCCAATTGCTGCATCAGCGTCGGGTAGGAATGGTTTGGATGGAGAATCGTGACCGTGAAAACCGGTATCTTTTGGGCGATGGCATGGTTGATGAGATCGGTCAGGGTATGCGTTTTCGGGATATCCTCCCCGTCGGAAAGCAGGATCACAATTCGCTGATCGTTGGTTCGTGCGGCGGTGTTATCAACCGCGGCATAGGTTGAATCCCAGATCGAAGACGTCGATGAATCATAGGCATAAGGTGCATCGATAGCGTTTTTCAAAACCTGCACCGAGGAAGCCAATGGATAAAAAGATGTTGGATGGTAGTCTGTCGCAAATTTCATGATCGACACTTCGTCGGTTGTTTGCACGGTTGCAACCAGCGAATCAATGAAGCCTTTCGTGTTATCCTGCATCCACTGCTGTTCAGCAAGACTCAGACTGCCGCTATAATCCATCGCCAAGGTAACGGAGAGTGGGGCCCTTGCCACAACCGATGTTACGACCGGGGCAGGGTTCGTAATGGGAATCCCATTTTCAGTTACCGTAAAGACAGGCGATGTCACGGTCGCTGGTTGACCGGCGCTGTCGGCCACGGTCACAAGGAACCCAAGGGTCTTTGGAGTGGCACTGCAGCCATCCCTTATGATCTCGCTGGCTTTCAGATCAAGGGCCGTCCCCTTCCCGCTCAACCCTACCGTTACCGTCTTATTTGCGGGGTCATTCGAAGTGATCGTCAGGTTGTCGGTGTAAACCTGCTGGTTTTGGGGAACAAGTTGGATGGACGACATGCAGGTGGCTGATGGTGCAATGCTTTTCCCGGAACAGGCATCCGTGGCAATCTTGAATGGCGAACTCGCCCCCTTCTCCAGAGCAAGCGCCACAATAGTCAGGTTTGCCGAACCGGTGTTCGTTATCGTTAGGAGTTGAGTGGAAGAGCCATTAACGACAACCGCCCCAAGGTTCACAGAACTTTGGGTCGAAATTGTGGGAGATGTCGTGGATGGCGAAGGTGTCGAACCGCCTCCACCTCCGCTCGTGCCGGCGCCCCCCCCTCCTCCGCCGCAACCAGAGAGAGCTAGAATGAACAGGCCGATGATATAGGGAGAACACGGACGTCGAACGGCTTTCTTGATTTGCTTGAACATGGCAGCCTCTTTCTGACCGGAAAACTTCCGTACCACCGATTCCCAAGACGTTTATGATCTGGACGTGAGCACCTGCCCCCATACTACAGGCCTGCTGGTATCAGGCATACTTTTACAACCACACTTTCAGAGGCATTAACAAGCACAGATTATGCCAGCCCACGTTCAGACGGGCGTAAATTCCGGCAACAGCCGACAGACATCAGTAAAACCATTGAAATTTGGCCCTATTTTCCCGTTGTGATATTCATTCGGACAGTCGGGAAGGATGATGCTGGTTACGGTTCCTTGGCGCTCCATATCATCATATTTTGTGTTTTGCGGATTAGAGGCGAGTTTCCTCCCTGGGCAACGAGGCGCATTAACCTAACAATATTAATCATTTTATGAAAGGATACCGCAGAATTGCCTTTGTGCAAGCCTACCTGCCGAATGTGTCGGAATGATTAACACCCGTCGTACAAAGATTCCGACAACGCACCATCAGCAGGTATGTGGTAAATGCAAGGCCGACAAATCAGCGAAAGGCAATACCTGATTCCGTAGCAACCAAGGGATGTATGTAGTGGGAGGGTAATTCGGGGAAACGAAGCGTTCCGTGGTGACACGCACCAACATTTATATTCAGGGCCGGCATCGCCAATCCACATCACGCAGTAGAACAGGGGGTTCAACCGCACACGAGAAAGCTGCTGCAAGCCCCTCAGGGATCAGCACTGTTTATGGAGTTACCTGCCTTTCCAGCAGGGCCACGTTTTCCACATGAACCGTCTGGGGAAACATGTCTACCGGCTGGATTTCCCGGCAACAATAGCCACGGCTTTTCAGGGCCACCAAGTCGCGCGCCAGGCTCTGGGGATAGCAGGACACATAGATAATCCTGGAAGGGGCCAGAGCTGCAACCGTATCCAGCACATCCGGCACACACCCCTTGCGGGGCGGGTTGAGCACCGCAACGTCGATCCGCTCCCCTTCCTCCGCCAGATCTTCGAGTAGCTCCGCCGCATCACCGGCTTCGAAGCGGCAGTTTTTACGGCCATTGAGCTTGGCATTCCGACGGGCATCCGCCACCGCCTCTTCCACGACCTCGATACCGATCACCTGCGCCGCCTGATCGGCCAGAAACAACGCTATCCCGCCGATGCCGCAATAGAGGTCGAGCACGTTCTCCCCGCCCCCCAGACCGGCCCAGCGCTTCACCTGTTCGTAGATCAGGCGCGCACCCGAGTTATTGACCTGGAAAAACGACCGGGGGGAGACCTGAAACGCCACATCGCCGATCCTCTCCGTCAGGTAGTGCTGGGGCGTCAGGAAGTAATCCTTTTGTCCCAAAATGACATTCCCCTCGGAGGCGTTCACGTTCTGGGCCATGACCTCGATTTCGGGTGTCATTTCCTGGACAAAGCGCCCCAGGTGATGAATCTCATTATAGGAGCGCCGGGCCGTCACAAAGACCACCATGGCTTTGCGCTCATGCACGGAAACCCGCACCACAAGATAGCGCAGCAGCCCCATCTTGCTCTGGGGGTTGTAGACCGGCACCTTCAGCTTGACGATCCCCTGCCTCACCGCTTCCACGACCCGATTGATCAGCGGGTGATGGAGCGGACATTGATCCAGATCGTAGACATCGTGGCTGGCGCGACGGTAGATGCCGATAAACGGATCGGACCATTTGCCGGCGATGGTTAGTTTCGCCGTGGTGCGATAGTGGATCAGATTTTCCGGAGAGAGCAGCGGGTGAACGGTAATACCCGCCAACTCGCTATGTTTGGCCAATTCCGCCAGGATCATCCCACGTTTCCAGGCGGTCTGCTCACGGTACTTCATGGCGATCAAAGGACAACCGAGGCAATCGGCGCTTTCCGTGCAGGGAGGGCGTTTACTGCGCAGCGGCGAAGGGTGCAGCAGTTTGAGCGTGTGGCCATAGGCCGTGCCGCGGGAAATTTGCTCAATTCTGACCAGGACGACATCGCTCGGCAGGGCCCCGCCGACCCGGAGCGTCATACCGTCGTCGGTACGCGCCGTACCGTAGCCATCCTCATCCAGGGCGGTTATGGCAAACTCCATCACCGCATTGCGTTTGATTTGGGGGGTCCAGCGGGTGTCCTTGGATACAGCAACAGTACCATGTGGGGAAGCGGGCTGCTTTACGGGGCGTTTTCCCCCTCGTTTTATTTCACGTTCATCTTTCACGATTTATTGCACCCTTCCTGTAGATACCCCTGAAACAGGCGGAAGGCCTGTCCCCGGTGACTGATACGATTCTTTTCATCGACGCCGAGTTCCGCCATGGTCCGGTCACAGCCATCGACCAGAAAAAGCGGATCATAGCCAAAGCCGCCTTCGCCGCGTGCGGCGTCGAGAATGCGCCCCCCCACCCTGCCGGTGAAGAGATGCGTATCGCCGGCGGGTGTCACAAAAGCCAGCGTACAGACAAAGGCCGCCGTTCTCGATTCAGGCGGCACTCCCGCCAGTTCGGTAAGCAACTTGGCATTGTTGGCGGCATCCCCGGCTCCTTCGCCGGCAAAACGGGCCGAATAGACGCCGGGACGCCCTTCAAGCGCATCCACCACCAGGCCGGAATCGTCTGCCAGGGCCGGCAGCCCACTGAAGCTGGCGGCCTCACGGGCCTTTTTCAGGGCATTTTCCGCAAAGGTGGCGCCATCCTCCACCGTATCCGGAAATCCTGCAAAATCGCCGGAGCACCGAACCGAAGCGACCAGGCCGGCCAGCAGGGCCTGAATCTCCACCAGCTTGCCCCGGTTACGCGTGGCAACGATGAGCTCTTTCATCCCCGCAGAGCCTCCTGCTGAAAGGCAAAGAGCTGCTGTATGCCGGCCATGGCCTGGCCGCGCATGGCGTCCATCTGGTCAATGGTGAACGGTTCGGCCTCCGCCGTCCCCTGGACTTCCACAAAGCGGCCACTGGATGTCATGACAAAATTCATGTCGACCTCAGCGCTGGAGTCCTCCAGGTAATTCAGGTCCAGCATCGGCTCGCCGGCAATAATGCCGACGCTGACCGCTGCCACGGCCTCCTTGAGCGGGATATCGGCAAAAACGCCCTTGTCGCGGAGCCCGGCCAACGCATCGGCCAGGGCGACATATGCCCCGGTGATGGAGGCGGTTCGCGTGCCGCCGTCAGCCTGGATCACGTCGCAATCGATATAAATGGACCGCTCACCCAACCGGGTCAGGTCGGTAACGGCGCGCAACGAGCGGCCGATCAGGCGCTGGATCTCCAGTGTCCGGCCGGTTTGCTTTCCTTTCGCCGCCTCACGCGGCGACCGGGTATGGGTGGCCCGGGGCAGCATGGCATACTCGGCAGTTACCCACCCGGTTCCCCTGCCCTTCAAAAACGGCGGGACGGATTCCTCCACCGATGCCGTACAGATGACCCGCGTATCGCCGAATGCGATCAGCACGGAGCCCTCGGCGTGTTTGGTGAAGTTGCGCGTGATGGTGATGGGGCGCAAATCGCAGCATCCCCTGCCGTCATTCCTTGTCATTGCATCACTCCTTCCGGTAAAAAACTGGAAGGTGTTCAATATCCTTTCGTTGCCCGTGTGTCAAACAAAAAGGGAACCTGAAACAGGTCCCCTTGTTTGTGAAAGCCTCATGTATAGTGTTCTATCAGCCGAGGTGTGTGTCGTTGCAACGCGTCCGGTTGGCAAGAATGGTGGAGTCGAGCATTTCACCACAGCACGTGCATTTCCATGCATCGAACGAGCGGACAAAATCGTAGAACTTCTCGGCGAACATACGGCCCTTGCAGCGTGGACATTGCATAGCACTCCTCCTCATAGCGAAATTTCAGTAAAATCAGTACCTATGAGTGTTTACACCATGCGTGCCAATTCCGGCCGTGCAGCCCAACATAAATTGTTGTTTTTTAATATTACCTTTATATTCAACTAGTTAGAAATACCTTTTTATTGTTTCATACCTTTTCTCCCCTATGCCCTCAACGTTGAGCAACTCTTCCAGCGCCATTGAACCGCCATTGTTTTGACGGTACGTAACGATGCGCTCGGCGATTAACGGGCCGATGCCGGGGAGTCGGTCAAAATCAGCCTGTCCCATCGTATTGATATCCAAGGGAATTCCCATGAGCATTCTTTCAGAAGCCGGCATCGGCAGGAAGATCACGTCTCCCTGCCCGTCTTCCCTGATCGTGATGCGGATACCTTCACCGTTTTTGAGACGCCGCTCAGCAGCGCCTGCCGGTGCAAGTCTTTTGAGAGGCCGCAATGGTTCCGCCATTTTTATGGCGCCAATCGTCACAAATTTGGCGGATAGAGGATACATGCCGGGATGCGCCACATCCCCTTCCACACGCACGAACCCTTTGACGGAAAAACCCGCCAAAGCGGCGTTTTGTGCGCTTTGACGGGTTTTTAGACCAGCAGGGATCACAAGTGCCGCTGCGACAAGAAGAAGGATTATGCGCTCGTAACGAACCATGTCCCGCCTCCCATGCTCCCGGGCGGAGCCGTTATCCTGGCCTGCGCGGCGCTGGTCCGCGGCTTTTGCCTGCTCACGGTGACGCTGTTCACAAACCGGCTATTCCTGTTCCTCCGACTTGTGCAGCTTGAAATCAATACTATCGATCAGCGCCTGGTAGGAGGCGTCAATGATGTTATCGGATACGCCGACGGTCCCCCAGCGCGTGTGCCTGTCACCCGACTCGATCAGAACGCGGGTCGATGAAGCTGTCCCCTGCCCTGCCGGCAGAACGCGGACCTTGTAGTCCAGGAGTTTGACCTCTTTGAGCTTGGGATAGAATTTTTCCAACGCCTTGCGGATGGCGTTGTCCAAGGCGTTGACCGGACCGCTGCCTTCGGCGGCGGTATGCTCGACCTTGCCGCCGACCCTGACCATGATGGTCGCCTCGGCCAGGGGCTTCTGGTCTTCGCCCCGCTTTTCGTCAATGACCCGGAAACCAAGTACGGTGAAAAACTTGCGATGGGTTCCCAACGCCTTCTTCATCAACAGCTCAAAAGAGGCCTCGGCACCTTCGAATTGATACCCACGGTTTTCCATCTCCTTGATATTGTCGAGGATCTCCAGGGTGACCGGGTCCTTGCTGTCGAGGTTGATGTTGAACTCTTCAGCCTTGGCCAGGATATTCGAGCGGCCGGAGAGATCCGAAACAAGAACCCGGGTGCAATTGCCGACCAGTTCGGGCCGCATATGTTCGTAGGTTTCCGGGTGCCGCTGGATGGCGCTGACATGAACCCCCCCCTTATGGGCAAAGGCGGAATTTCCCACATAGGCTTGGTGCTTGTCGGGGGAGATATTGACCAACTCGTAGACAAAACGGGATAACTCCCTGAGGTGGCGCATCTGCTCGTCACTGATGCACTCCTTGGCCATCTTGACCTTGAGGGCGGGGATGATGGAACAGAGGTTGGCGTTGCCGCAGCGCTCGCCAAAACCGTTAATGGTCCCCTGAACCTGTACGATCCCCAGATCAACGGCGTGCAGGGAGTTGGCTACGGCGCACTCGGAGTCGTTATGGGCATGAATGCCGAGCGGCGTCTTGATCTGTTCCTTTACCGCCGTGATGATCTCGGCCACCTCGAACGGCATGGTCCCGCCATTGGTGTCGCACAGGATGATGCAATCGACGTTGGCCTCTTCCGCCGCCTTGAGGGTCTTAATGGCATAGTCGGGATTGGCCTTGTAACCGTCGAAGAAGTGTTCCGCATCGTAGAATACTTCCGGCGCATGTTTTTTCAGGTATTCCAGGGAATCGTAGATCAGCTCCAGGTTTTCCTCCAGCGAGATGCGCAGCGCCTCGCGGACATGGAAGTCCCACGTCTTGCCGAAGATCGTGATGGCATCCGCCTCAGCCTTGATCAGGGTAACGATATTGTTGTCCTTGTCCGGCGTCACCTTGGCCCGGCGGGTGGAACCGAAGGCGGCAATCTTGGCCTGCCGCAGTTTTTCCTTCTTGATATCCTTGAAAAAAGCGACATCCTTTGGATTACTTCCCGGCCACCCGCCTTCGATATACTGAATCCCAAGCTCGTCCAGCTTACGGGCTATGCGGACCTTATCCTCCACCAGTAACGAAATGTCTTCTGCCTGGGTACCATCCCGCAGGGTTGTGTCATACAGTTTTACAAGGCTCATCGCTACCTCCCCAAGCATTAACAATATGAAGATTCTAAACCGTTTTACATGAGTCAGAAACTATGTTTGTATACTTTTTCCGAAAAATTTTCAACATGCCCGTGGCGCTGACATTCCCCCGCACCCAGAATGCACAAAAGGGCTTACAGGTACAACCTGCAAAGCCCTTTTGCCGTTTCATGCTGGTGCCCGGAGCCGGGGTCGAACCGGCACGACCCGAGAGTCGAGAGATTTTAAGTCTCTTGCGTCTACCAGTTCCGCCATCCGGGCGGCGGTTCAACCATTGAGGGGACTGCTTAGCAGTTTACCCGTTCCTTCAATTCCTTGCCGGTCTTGAAAAACGGCGTCTTTTTCGCCGGGATGCGGACAACCTCGCCACTCTTGGGATTTCGGGCCTCACGCCCCGAACGTTCACGTATCGTAAAGCTGCCGAACCCGCGAATTTCCACCTTGTCGCCGGTTTTCAGGGCATCTTCGATGGAATCGAAAACCGTGTTCACAAGGGCTTCAGAAACCTTCATATTCAACATTCCGTGTGTCTGAACGACTTTTTCGATCAGTTCACTTTTGGTCATCGCATCGTCTCCTGCTTCGTAGTAAAACGTGAATTATTGATTGTTTTTGTTGTTAAGTTCCTGCTGCAAAAGCTCACCCAAGTTGGAGGTCGCCTCGCCCTGGGAGCTCAGGTATTGGGCAAACTCAGCCTTCTCCGCCGCAGCCTGCATTGCCTTGATGGAGAGCGAAATGCGGCGTTCACGCGAATCGCAACTCAACACTACCGCCTCAAGGTTGTCGCCGATGGCAGCGAATTCCTTGGCGGACGGCACTTTTTCGCGAGACAGCTCGGATACGTGGATCAAACCTTCAATGCCCTCTTCAAGCTCGACAAAGACGCCGAAATCGGTCAGGGAGGTCACCTTGCCGGTCACCTTGGCACCGGCCCGGTACTTGTCGGGAGCAAGGCTCCAGGGGTCCGGCTCAAGCTGTTTGATGCCGAGAGAGAGACGCTCGTTGTCCACATCCACCTTGAGTACCACGGCCTGGACGAGCTGCGCTTTTTCGTAGACATCGCCCGGGTGTTTGACCCGCTTGGTCCACGAGATGTCGGAGACATGGACCAGACCGTCGATGCCGTCTTCTATGCCGATGAACATGCCGAAATCGGTCATGTTCTTGATCTGACCTTCGATCTTGGTGCCAACGGGATACTTTTCGGCAATCGTTTTCCAGGGGTTTTCCGACACCTGCTTCAGCCCCAGGGATATCTTGCGGTTGTCCATGTCAATCCCCAGCACGACCGCCTCAACTTCGTCGCCGACCGTGAGTACATCGGCGGCGCGGCGGACCCGCTTGGTCCAGGACATCTCGGAGACATGGATCAAACCTTCGACCCCCGGTTCCAATTCCACAAAGGCACCGTATTCCATCAGGCTGACAACGCGGCCCCTGATGCGGCTTTCCAGGGGATAGCGGGAGGGGACCTCCAGCCAGGGATCGGAAAGGGTCTGTTTGATGCCGAGGGAAATTTTCCCCTTGGCGCGATCAAACTTGAGCACCTTGGCGGTCACCTCCTGACCCGGCTTGAGGATATCGGACGGCTTGCCCACCCGGCCCCAGGAGAGGTCGGAGACATGCAACAGCCCATCCACGCCCCCCAGATCCACAAATGCCCCGTAATCGGTGACGTTTTTGACAACGCCATTCACAATCTGCCCTTCCTCGAGCTTTGCGAGGGTTACGTCGCGGATTGCAGCCCGTTCCTCCTCAAGGATGGCGCGGCGGGAGAGAACGATATTGTCGCGTTTCTGGTTCAGCTTGATGATCTTGAACTTGGACTTCAAGCCAATATAGCTTTCGGCATCGGACGACGGCCTGATATCCACCTGAGAGGTGGGGAGGAAGGCGGGAACGCCGATATCCACCGTGTACCCCCCGTTGACCCGTGCCGTAATGGTCCCTTCGATAATGCCGCCTTCCTGCCCGGAACCGCCGATCTTTTCCCAGGCGGCCAGGTAGTCGGCCTTTCTTTTCGAGAGGATATACCCCTTTTTCCCGTCTTCGCGCGTCATGAGAACCCGAATGCGCTCACCGACCTGGACCGTAATCTCGCCATTGGCATCACGGAACTCGTTGGCCGAAACAAAACCTTCCGACTTAAGGCCGATATCCACCAACACGGTATCCTGGTCAATACGGACGACCGTACCTTCTATAATTTTATCCCGTTCAGGCCTTTCTTTGAGACTCTCGTTGTAGAGCGCGGCAAATTCACTGCTTTGCTGTTCAGCGTCGTCGTCTTGCTCACCGGTGTCTGAAGTGTCGAGCCTTTTGAAATCAACCATTAAAACTTACCCCCTGGACGTTTTTCTATCTTGCGGTTTTCCTGTTTTGTATATGATGTATTTGTAAGCATTGTAATATAGCAACGAGTTGGGAAAAATTCAATTGCTTTTATTCAGCTCCTCAATCCGGCTCACCACTTCATCGATGATCCATTTGGGAGTCGATGCCCCGGCCGTGACCCCTACCCGCTCGACCCCGCTAAACCAACCGGGATCGATCTCGGCGGCGGTTTCTATGTGGTGGGTGCGCGGCTGGATTTCAACACACACCTCGGATAGCCGGCGCGTGTTGGCGCTGTTGAAGCCCCCCACCACCAGCATGCAGTCAACCTGGTACGCCAACTCCTTGGCTTCCTCCTGGCGTATCGCCGTGGCGTCGCAGATCGTGTTGAACACCCGAATCTCGCCGCCCCGCAAAAGGCACTCCGACACGACGTTTTTGAGGTTTTCGAACGACTGGGTCGTCTGGGCGACGACGCCGATCTTGTTCATCTTGGGAAGTTTGCTGACCTCTTCGCCGGAACCGACGACAAACACCTTGTCGCCGCCATAGGAGACGATCCCCTGCACCTCGGGATGGTCGGCGTCTCCAACCACAACCACGCCGTAGCCGGTCTCGGAGAGCCGCTTGACATGTTCCTGGGCCTTCTTGACGAAAGGACAGGTCGCGTCAACGATCTCCAACTGCTTTTGCACCGCCTCTTCGATCTCGTGGGAAGCCACCCCGTGGGAGCGGATGATGATGGTGCCGCGATCCATGGTGTCCAGGTTCTTGAGCACCTTGACCCCCATCTCCTCAAGCTTGTTGACGACCTGGGGGGAGTGGATGATCGGCCCGAGGGTATAGGTTGTCTTATCGATCCCCGCCGCCTCAAAGGCCATCTGGGTGGCCCGCTTGACGCCGAAGCAGAATCCTGCGCGCTTTGCGAGAAGAACTTTCATAGTAGTGTCCCAGCCTGTTGGATTTTTCCCCGGGCAATGTCTTCCATTTTGTTCAGCACCTCGTCGATACTGCTATGGGACGAATCAACGGGAATTGCGTCCTCGGCCTGCCTGAGCGGGGCGATATCACGCTGGGAATCCTGGCGATCCCTCCGGGTAACCGCTTCGATGGTCTCTTCCAGGGTTACCCGTTCCCCGTTGCCGACCAGTTCCGCGTAACGACGCTTCCCCCGTTCCTCGGGGGAGGCGAAGAGGAAGAATTTGAGCTCGGCATCGGGAAAGACAGCCGTGCCGATGTCCCGCCCTTCGAGCACCACACCGCCGT
This sequence comes from Oryzomonas sagensis, assembly GCF_008802355.1. Lineage (NCBI taxonomy): Bacteria > Pseudomonadati > Thermodesulfobacteriota > Desulfuromonadia > Geobacterales > Geobacteraceae > Oryzomonas > Oryzomonas sagensis. The sequence goes on from NZ_VZRA01000007.1 coordinate 93,395, forward strand.
CCTGTCCCAGGCGGCGTTGAAGCAGCATCATGGATTCGCGCACCGGCCTGAGGGCCGAGATGCGCGAGGTCATCAGGGACATCTCCGGCGTTCGGATCGACTCGGTAACATCCTGCCCGTTGGCATACACCCGCAGGGAGCAGTTGGCGTTATCAAGGCGGATATCCGCGTTGTTGCAGAGACGTTCCACGGCAGCGACATCGCCGGGATCGATCCCCGCCTGACCGACGAGAAAGGCCACAGCCCGATACATGGCACCGGTATCGATCTGGAGATAGCCAAGCCGTTTGGCCAACAAACGGGCGATGGTACTCTTACCGGCGCCGGAAGGGCCGTCGATGGCGATGATCAGGCCGTTGGGGCGTGCGTTCACGGCCATCACCTGCCTGCCACCTGTTCCAGCAGCGGGAAAAAGGAAGGAAAGGACGTTGCCACGCACTCCACATCGCGGATGGTAATCCCACCGTGCGACACCAGGGCCGCAACCGACAGGGACATGGCGATGCGGTGATCGCCGTAGCTGTCCACCGTGCCGCCGCCGAGGCGTTCCGTGCCGAGGATGTCCATACCGTCGTCGCACTCCTCGACCACGACCCCGAGCGTGCGCAGGTTCGTTGCCATGGCCGCGATCCGGTCGGTCTCCTTGACCCGCAACTCCCTGGCCCCTCGCACCGTGGTCCGCCCTTCCGCGCAGGCCGCCGCCACACAGATGACCGGGAATTCGTCGATGGCCCGCGGCACCACGTCGCCGGAGATCTGGATGGCCTTCAGCCGCGACGAGCGGACCAGGACATCGGCCACCGGCTCGCCGGAGACTTCGCGTTCGTGGAGCAGTTCGAGAGAGCCGCCCATGGACCTGAGGATGTCGATGACCCCCGTGCGGGTCGGGTTGATGCCCACGTTGCGGATGAGCAATTCCGCACCCGGCGTGACCAGGGCCGCGACCATGAAAAAAGCCGCCGAGGAGATATCGCCCGGAACCCCGATTTCCTGACCGGTGAGTTCGGTCCCGCCGCGAACCGTGACGCCGTTTTTGAACACCTCCAGCGAGGCCCCGAACAGGCGGAACATGCGCTCCGAATGGTCACGGGAAAGGGTCGGCTCGCGGACGGAGGTTTCCCCGTCGGCATACAGGCCGGCCAGCATGATGGCTGACTTCACCTGGGCGCTGGAAACCGGCGATTCATAGCCGATGGCATTCAGGGCACCGCCGGTGATGGCAAGCGGCGCCAGGGTCCCCTTGTCACGCCCCATGATGCGGGCGCCCATGCGGACAAGTGGTTCCACTACCCGCTTCATGGGGCGCTTACGCAGATACTGGTCGCCGGTTACCACCGAGAAGAAGGATTGGCCTGCCAAGAGGCCGGTCAAAAGGCGGATGCTGGTGCCGGAATTACCGCAATCGATGATGTCCGCAGGCTCCTTGAGACCGCGCAGCCCCTGGCCGTGTATCGTCACGATTTCGCCGTCGTCCTCGATCCGCACCCCCATGGCGCGGAAGGCCCCCATAGTCGCCATGTTGTCTTCACCGCGCAGGAAACCTCTGATGGTGGTAACACCATTGGCAATAGCCCCCAACATGATGGAGCGGTGGGAGATGGACTTGTCCCCGGGGACGGTGATCTCGCCATTGACCGACACTGCAGGTTGTATTGTGATGGATTTCACGCAAAGACTCCGTTGGTGCACAGTTGATCTTTCTCGTTCAGAGGATACCATCGCGGAACTGCTTGGCAATGGTAAAAAACTCGGCTAGCGCCGCAGGATCGCTGCGGTCGATGCGCCGGCGCAACTCCGCCAGACTCGCCGAGAAACCATCGATGCTCGTCAGGAGGGCCGCCCGGTTCATCAGGGTGATGTCGCGCCACATGACCGGGTCGGAAGAGGCGATGCGGGTAAAATCCCTGAAACCGCCGGCAGAGTAGGAGAGCACGTTTTCCCCTTCCACGTCGGCCGTTCCCACGGCATGCACCAAGGCGTACGCCACGACGTGTGGCAGGTGGGATATTTCAGCGAAGATCCGGTCGTGGTGCCCCGGTTCCATGGAGCAGACATTGGCTCCGGCAGACCGCCAGAGCCGCGCCATCGTATCGTATGCCCCCGCGTCGGTGGCAGGGGTCGGCGTCAGGATACAGCGCTTGCCGGTGAAGAGTGCAGCAAAGGCTGCCGCTGCACCCGAATGTTCGGTGCCGGCAATGGGGTGCCCGCCGACAAAGGTGCATCCCGGCGGCATGAGCGCCTCGCACTCCCGCACAACGGCGGACTTGACGCTGCCGCCGTCGCTGACGATGCAGCCCCGGGGGAGAAAGGGGGCAATCTCCCGGACCACCATCGGGATGGAACAGACCGGAACCGAAACGAATACCACCTGGGCATCCCGCACGCCGCGGGCGGCGTCGGGTGTGATCTCATCGACAACCCCCAGGGAAAGGGCCTGGTTCAGGTTGTCACGATCGGTGTCGACGCCGACGATGGTGCCGACCGCGCCTGCTTCACGCAGGGCCCGCGCAAAGGAACCGCCGATCAGGCCAACGCCGATGACGGTCAGACGCTCAATGATCATGGACATGCCGTCTCGCTCCTATATCGACCGCGGATAGGAACCGAGGACTTTGAGAAATTGACAGCACTCTTTGAGTTCGTCCAGGGCCGCCGCCACTTCCGGTTCGGAAACGTGGCCAAACAGGTCGAGAAAAAATATGTATTCCCAGGCCTTTTTCTTGTAGGGGCGCGATTCGATCTTGGAGAGATTGATGCCGCGCTTGGCAAAAGGCTCCAGCATGCGGCAGAGGATGCCCGGCTCATCCTTGACGGAGAACAGTATGGAGGTCTTGTCGTTGCCGGAGCGTTCGATCTCCTTGCGGGCGATCACCAGGAAACGGGTAAAGTTGTTGACCTGATCCTCTATCCTGGTTCTGACCACCTTGAGATCATAGAGCGAACCGGCCAGTTCGCTGGCGATGGCGGCGGCGGTACTGTCTTCGCTGACCATCTGTGCCGCCACGGCCGTGGAGGCGACGTCCACCAACGGCACGCCGGGCAGATTTTCGTCAAACCATTGCCGGCACTGGGCAATGGCCTGGGGATGGGAATAAACCTTCTTGACGTCTTCAAGCCGCCCGGAACGGGACAACAGATCGTGATGGACCTCCAGCAGGACCTCGGCGGTGATCTTCAGGCTGCTCTCCACGAACATGTCGAGGGTATGGGAAACGACCCCTTCGGTGGAATTTTCCACCGGCACCATGCCGTACAACGCCTTGCCCTTCTCCACCTCCTCGAAGACCGATGGGATCGACTTGAGCGGCACCAGTTCCGCGGACAGCCCGAACTGCTGCATGGTAGCCAGGTGGCTGAAGGTCGCTTTGGGGCCCAGAAAGGCCACTTTCATGGGGGATTCCAGGGCCAGGCAGGCCGATATGATTTCACGGTAGATACTGCGCAGGGCATCGTTGGGAAAGGGCCCGGGGTTGCGACTCAGCAGGCGTTCATAAATCTGACGTTCGCGACCGGGAACATGGAACTCCATATTGCTGCCGGACTTGAGCTTACCGACCTCGACCACCACCCGTGCGCGCTCGTTGAGAAGCTCGACAATCCGATTGTCGATCGTGTCGATGCTGGTGCGAAGCTGTTCGATTGTGGGGGCATCCTGTTGCAATGAGACCACCTGACAAAATACGGAATTTCCCAATAAAAAGAGAGTTAATTTACTGCATAGCCGTTTTAAATGCAACCACAATTAAGTATACGGAACAACCGCCTGGAAGCAAGGCACCGCACGAAACAGGTTTCGCACCGGTTTATCCCCCTACCCGGAGAGCCGCCCCGAAGCGCGCCATCCATGCGTCAAAAATTTGAAGCTTGTCTTTTCCAAAACCGGAAAGCTTTTCACGAACCCGCTCGGGCGGCGCTCTGTGGGACAACCTGTCCGGTTTTTTGGAGAAAAACAGGTCGGCAAAACAGATAATCTCTTCTGCCGTCGTTCTGGGAGCCATATCCCGAGGGGGAAGCGGCAGCTGTTGGTCAGCGATATCCTTGATCGTCAAGCCGACGCCGATGTGGCGTTCGCACACCAGGGCGTGCTGCGGCAAGCCTTCGCGCTCAAGAATCTCCCGCCCCAGAATGCCATGCATGATGTAGGGATGGGTGCCCAGAGCGCCGATTCCAGGGGCAGAAACCCTGCATACGCCAATGTCGTGCAGCATGGCCGCTTCCTGTATGAAGGTGCATTCCTCAGGGGAAAGAGCGGCCACATGGCCGACAGCCAGGGCAAGTTCCGCCACTACCCTCCCATGGGTGGCCACGATCTCCAACCCGGCACCCTCAAAGTACCTGCCCAGCATTGCCATCACATCCACCATCGGTACGCTCACCGCCAAAAGTCAAGTTTTAGACACATATTCATACCCCTAACAGGCCCAATCGAGTCAATATTTTGTTACGACAATGCAATATACTGTTTCTATTGCATTATTTTTTTAGGCATGCCTTATGCTTATACTAAGAAGACTTTAAGCAACGCAGGCACGACCAGTTGTCAAACGAACAGGAGCGGTTACCCGTGTACGCCAAATTCCCCTTTTATTCCATAGCGCAAATGTATGCCATCAGCATTGAAGAGCCGGTCGCCATCCTTCTGGGGCAGGACAACCTCTATTGGGTCGTCGATCAAGTCTGCGCATCCGACTATCTTAACGACGGGTGTTCCCTGCTCAGCGCTGCCGATTGAGACGCCCGCCGTTTCAAACCGATCACCCGTCGAACGAAACGCCTGCCTCACCTTTTATACCTCAACCCCTTTCCAAATAAAAGGGTTCACAGCTCCTGTCCCTTCTCCGCTTCACGGCAAACCGATCCCCGTTCCGCCCATATTCGACAAAATATTGACCTGCATCATTACTTTCCCCGCTTGGGCAAGTTATCCTGCAACCATACTTAAGGAGGCGAGGAGGTTGACCATGGAACTCAGAAGCGGTCTAGGCGACAAGGCCATCCAGGACGTAATCCAGACCCACCCGGAGATCGGCGGAATTCTCAAGCACTATGATATCGGCTGCGTTACCTGCACGGTGGGTGTCTGTCTCTTAAAGGACGTCGTCGCCATCCACGGCCTGACAAAGGACGACGAGGCGGCAATCCAACATAAAATCAACAGTTACCTTACGGCAAAAGGAGAATGATCATGACACACCCCGGATGCGGCTGCCCCGGCAGCATGGCGCGTACCATCGAACAACCGGAACCAGATGAAGGTAGTACGGTCAGAGTTCGTTCCGAGCTGCGACAGTGGCCGGTGCAACTCCATCTGATACCATCAACGGCATCCTACCTCCAGGACGCGGACCTCCTGATCAGCGCCGACTGTGTGGCCTATGCCATGGGTGGCATGCACCAGGACCTGCTGAAGGGAAAAGCCCTGGCCATCGCCTGCCCCAAACTGGACGACACCACCCCCTATGTGGAAAAGCTGGCCGGCATCTTCAGCACCAACGCCATCAAAAGCATCACCGTGGCCATTATGGAAGTGCCCTGCTGCCGCGGTCTGGATATCCTGGTCAGGGAGGCACTGGCCCGGAGCGGGCAGGAGATCCCCCTTGAGTGTGTGGTAATCGGCATCAACGGAGAACGGAGGAATTGATGGCAGCCGAGATTACCCAAGCGCTGGTCAACGAACATCGCCTGATTCTGAGGATGGTGGCCCTGCTGGAGCGCAATGCCCGCCGGACCGCCGCAGGAATGTACGACGGATGGCAATTTTACCTGGACGGCGTGGACTTTATCCGTAATTACGCCGACCGTTTCCACCACGCGAAAGAAGAGGATGTTCTCTTTGCGGCACTGTTTGAAAACGGCATGCCCCGAGAGCACAGTCCGGTGGCCGCCATGCTGCTGGAGCATGACCAGGGAAGACAGTATGTGGGGGCCATGGAGACAGCGGCCAAAGAGGCCACGGCGGGCAACGGCGGCGGCGCCGAGCTCGTCGCGGGCAATGCCCTGGCCTACGCCGAACTGCTGCGCGCCCATATCGCGAAAGAGGACGGAATACTCTACCCCCTTGCCGAACGGCTCATACCTGCTAGACTGAAAAGCGAAATCACCGCGGGCTACGCAGCGGCAGAAGCGGGAAAACCGGCCGGTTTCGCAGCCCGTTATGAGGCGCTCGTAACGAAATACGAACGAGAGGTTGAGGGCATATGGATACCGAACGACTCTGCAGCACCATCATTGAAAATGCCAATGACGCCGTGATGTTTTCCGACAGCGAGGGGATTATCCAACTCTGGAACAGCGGCGCGGAGCGAATGTTCGGCTATCGTAGCGAAGAGGCGCGGGGCAAATCCCTGGACCTGATCATTCCCGAGAACCTGCGTCAACGGCACTGGGACGGCTACTTTCGGGTCATGGCAAGCGGTACGAGCCGCTACAGCGTCGAAATGCTCTCCGCACCCGCCCTGCGCAAGGACGGCAGCCGCATCTCCACCGAATTTTCCATGGTCGTGGTCACGGATACGGCCGGGCGGGTTCAGGGTGTTGCCGCGATCATCCGCGACGTGACGGCACGATGGCAACGGGAGCGGGAGCAGAGGGAACGCATCAGGGAGTTGGAGTTGTTGCAGAAAAACGTGCCCCAAGGGTAAGGGGAAACAGGCCTGTCAGGTTTCTTTGCGGCCCTGCAGCCTGGCTTCGCAGTCAGGGCAGATGCCGTAGCTGAACATGGCGCCTGAGTGTTTGCTGATATAGGTTTCCAGCTGGTTCCAGTACCCCTTGTCGTCACGGATCTTCTTGCAGGAGTCGCAGATGGGCAGCAAGCCGCTCAATATCCTGACATCGCACAGCGCACCCTGAAGATCCCCGATGAGCCCTTCACGCTCTTTTTCAGTCTTCTTCCGGTCGCTGATATCCTCGATCTGAACGATGAAATACTCCGGAACGCCTTCGTCGCCCTTGAGGACAGAGGCGGTCAGTTGCCCCCAGACCAACTCGCGCCCCTTGGTTATGTACCGTTTTTCCACGGTATAGGCGGAAACCTCACCATCCAGCAGCCGCTCCACATGGGGAATATCCAGGCTCAGGTCGTCCGGGTGGGTTACCTCCGCGAAGGTCAAACCTTGAAGCGCCTCTTTTTCATATCCGAGGATGGCGCACAGGGCGCGGTTCACCAGGAGAAACGTACCGTTGAGAGAGACGAGTGCCATCCCGATGGGAGCGTTTTCCAAAGCGCTGCGGAATCGGGCCTCGCTTTCCCGCACGGCCTTCTCCCGGGCGGAAAGCTGATCGGCCATCTGGTCGAAGGTCTGGGCCAAATCCCCCAGTTCCCCCCCCTGCAGGCAAGCGGAAACCCGCGTGTGAAGATTTCCTGCCGCCAGCCGGTGGGAAGCCTCCTGCAACGCGGTGATCCTGTTGACAAAACAGTGCTTGCCGATAAACAGGGCCAGGAAAATGGCGGTGAGCAGGAGCAGCGACAGGAACACCATATTGTAAAACTGCTTTTCCGCCGTTTTACTCAGGGCCGCCTGGAGAGGAATACCGGCACGGACGTACAGGTAAGGGAACGTTTCATTGCGTAACCGCAATTTGGTGTACGAAATGATCCGCCGGTCGCCGGACACCCCCACATCAATAAACGAGTTCTCCTCAGGACCGTTCACCATGCTCATGAAGATTCCGTCGTTGACCTTTTTACCGACAAACCCCTCGGGATTCAGATTTCTGTCTATTATCACCCCGTTATAGTCGATGATATTGAAGGTCGTCCCCCGGGGCAAGCCGGCTTGGTTAAACAGGACATTGTAATGGTCAAAGTTGAAATTGACCGCAATAACGGCCCTAACCCCACCCTTCTCATCAATAACCGGGTATCCGAAACCGATGGTCGGTTTCGTGGAAATCTGGCCGATGACATATTCGCCGGAAGAAAACTGCCTGGTTTTGACGGCATTCCGGAAGGTACGTTTATCGCGCAGGGAAATCTGCTTGGTAAGAGGCAGAGCCGATGCCCACACATCTCCCGTTGTCGGGTCGGCGATCACAATATTGGCATACTGGGGATTCAGGGCGAGAACACTCGCCAGAATACCGTTGACGGCCGTCGTCTTATGTTCCCTGACCTGGGGCAATTGCCCCAGCACGGTCACCAGCTGGTGTGCGGCCGCAGTAAGATTTCTCTGTTCGGAGGCAATGTTGTAGGCCAGTTTCCTGGTCTCGACTATGCCCTCCTGCAGCGCATCATGGTGCTGGTCCAGACCAAAATGGACGATCAACCCCACGGCCGGCAGGGCAAGCAGCAGGGTCAGCAGGAGCAGGAGTTTCCGTAACGAAAGGGAGGAGAAGTGATCGAGCAGGCTTTGTATCATGAACGCGTCCTCGAGAGGCTGTCGGGCAGGCGCTTGCAAGATGACTTGGTTCCGTGAGGCCGGGGCGACAATCGCCACCTCGGGGCATGTTCCCATGTACCTCGAACGCGGCACGACATGGCCGCCGCCAAATTACATGCACTCAAAAACTTGCAAAAGCCGGGCCTCAAATCGGATCGGGGAGGAGGTCGGTGGCCTATTCGTAAATTTTCCCCACAAGAAGCGACAAAGCCGCGACCCCTCAGGGGAGCCGGAACAGTGCTTGTGCACCGCTTAGCCGGGCGAAGAGGGGGTCGTGCCAAAGGTGGGCCGGAAAACGATCAGGGGGATACGCTATCAGGGAATCCCCAGCGTCACGGCGGTTTTTCCGGCAAATCTTAGTTACATTCCGCCAAATAGCTGGGTTTCTCCCGGCGAAAACATCTTGTCCAGGGAAAGAAGCACGAGCAGACGGTCCGTTCGGTTGATCACGCCCGTGATGCACTCCTGATCTATACCGCCCGACACCACCGGCGGGGGAGGCTGTATTTCGCTATCGGAGATGCGGATGACCTCCGATACGGCATCGACGATAAATCCCGTTAAATTCCCGTCCACATCCACGACAATGATGCGGGTCTGGCTGTTGTTCGCCACTTCGGGCAAACCGAATTTACGACGCATGGAGATAATGGGAATCACCCGCCCGCGAAGGTTGATAATGCCCTCGACATAGTGCGGGGTGTTGGGCATGTGGGTAATGGCGGTCATGCGGATGATTTCGCGGACCTTCAGGACCTCTATGCCGAACTCTTCGTCCCCCAGGCTAAAGCTGACGAGTTGGTTGAGCTCTCCCTTGGACTCATCACTCTTGACCATCAGTTCGTTGGACATTATCTCATTCCTTTCAGTGGTTCAATTCGTTGCCATGCAGCCCATTCTATACCAGTTTGCCAAAGCCCTGTCAAAGCCTGAACAGCCACGGGCGCTAAACGAGATACGGTTACGGGATTAAACGTACGAAGGGAAACAGGGGGGAGCGCGTGGTTAGGAGCCGTAACAACAGCAGAGAGGCACCGAATACCATCACGAGCTGAGACGGCAGCGGCTGACCTGCGGGAGTGCGGGGAGAAATCGACCCGCCCAGGGCAACTGGCTCATCGCACTGGTTGGCCGGTGCCAGTTGGACCGATTTTTCAGCCGGCGTCTCCACGACGGCACGCGGTGCGGCTTTCGGCTTTTGCGGACGTGATAGAGCAGGAACCTTTATCCCGAGGAACAGGAGGAATAAGGGCAGGATGAAGACAACCAGGCGCCTGGTCGAGTGATGCCGCATAGCGTGGTACATGGCGATAGGAATATCAGATTGTTGCAACAAAGTGCAATCGCATTGGCCGGCACGCCTTCCGGCAGGCTCCACCGCCCCCGCTACTGTTTGCCATGAGGCGGATCTTTCACCTTATTCCCGTGTTTGGCACCCCGGTCCCCGAGGTCGCAGGAATTGGACATTCAGGTGGACACGCCGAGGCGCGGAAGGATGTACTTTTGGAGCACCACCCACACAACGAGGAATATGATCGGCACTAGCAGCTCTTTCACTCCTTCACCTCGCTCATTCGGATTGGGGCTGGGCAGTCATACCGGAATCGCACCCCCGGTCGCAGCCCAATTAATTCAATTTATAATATACAATAAAAAATATATCAATAACAATCGCGACCGGGAGTATGAATCATGCCGCCTCCGGCCAGGCCACTCTTAGTCTCCAACCACAGTGATGGTTGTGGACAGCCCCTGGTTGGGGTATAGTGTATTCGTGTTTTGCTGCCAGAGCGCCAGAACCCGGAGGTAAGCCCCTTGTTCATCCCCCTGTTTTTAACGGTCCTCTTGTTGGCCGGCGAACTTCATCATCCCTGCCTGTCCGCGGCGGAAACCACACCAGGGATCGCCCGGTCGGCCCATGATGACGGAAAAAGCGCGGAGAAGGGGAACAAGGAGTCGGGCCCGGCCGCGGAAACACCGGTCGTAACCCGCCACACCATCACCATGAAGGGCAAGGCGCTGGCCTATACCGTGACCGCAGGCGAGTTGCCGGTGCAAAACGATGCCGGCGAAACCGAGGCCCAGATCTTTTTTGTCGCCTATAGCGTTCCCACCCCTTCGCCCACCGTCAAACGTCCGCTCCTGTTCATCTTCAACGGCGGCCCCGGTGCGTCGTCGGTCTGGCTGCACCTTGGGGCGGTCGGTCCCCGTATCGTGCGGATGCTGCCCGACGGCAGGATGCCCGCCCCTCCCTTTCATCTGGAGGACAACGACACAACCTGGCTGGAGTGGGCTGACCTGGTGTTCATCGACCCGGTCGGCACCGGTTACAGCCGGGCGGCCAAGGCGGATCTGACGAAAAAATTCGCCACGGTCCTGGGGGATGTGGACTCATTGGGGCGGTTCATCAGGCTCTATCTGGGACGCTACGAACGCTGGGGGGGGCCCTTGTTCCTGGCGGGAGAGAGCTACGGGGCATTCCGCTCCGCGGGGCTGTCCGAATACCTGCTTGAGCACGGCATCGCGCTCAACGGCATCGTGCTGATCTCCTCAGTCATGAACATGCAGCCCCTGAGCTTCGACCAGGGCAATGACCTCCCCTACCCCCTGTTCCTCCCCAGTTATACGGCAACGGCATGGTATCATCACCGGCTGGCGCCCCAATTCCAGGCCGACCTGGACAAGACGCTGGCCCAGGCGGAGTCATGGGCGGCAACGGAGTACACGGCGGCACTGGTTCTGGGGGATAGCCTGCCCACAGAGAAACGCCGCGAGGTTGCCGACAAACTGGCTGAATTCACCGGGCTGGATGCGGCCTTCATCGCCAACCGCAACCTGCGCATCGACAGCAGGAGCTTCGTCAGGGAACTCCTCCGCGACCGGCAGCAGATGGTTGGATATCTGGACAGCCGCTTCGCGGCTCCGGACCTGGAACCGTCGAGCCATCGCAGCTTTGACCCCGCCGTGGCCGTCATCAAGCCGCCCTATACCGATGCTTTCAATCGCTATATCCGCACGGAACTCGGCTACAAGTCCGACCTGGAATACTTTGTCCTGGGCGGCGGCATCGGCCACTGGGACTGGGAAGCGAAGAACAGCTACGCCGACACCAGCGACAACCTGCGCAACAGTTTTGCCAAAAACCCCTATATGAAGCTCTTTGTGGCCATGGGGCTGTTCGACCTGGCAACCCCCCATTTTTCCAGCACGTACACCCTCAATCACTTAGGCTTGACGCCGGCACTCCAGAAAAACATTTCAACCCGTCGCTATCGTGCCGGACATATGATGTACCTGGACAGCACCTCCCGGGGGCAGCTGAATCGGGACGTGAAGGAGTTCGTCCATAAGGCGCTTGCCGGAACCCCACATGAGTAATCTGTACGGTCGATCCGCCGTTTCAACTTCTCCCGACATGAGGAGCCGTCTCCCGAATGTATCATTTCCCTATACAGGCACATTCCGGGCCCGCCTCCCATAGAAATCAAACAATATCAATTCGTTATTACGGCACTACCCTCGGCACGCCTCGTCATGGTTGTATGGGATTGGTATACAGACGCCCATAGGGCCGTCTCCCCCCCAACCGCCCACCGCCGCCGCCACTCGCAGTAATACTCAATAATATTATCATGTTAAATTGGAAATCGAGCCATGTATGTGTTGTGGCACAGCCCATGCATTTTACGAGGGTAAGGAAACACGCCGGACAGCCGAGGGAAGAAAGGAGAGAGCCATGAGAACCTTATCAGCAACGCTATTGTCCCTGATGATCACTGCAACCAAGGTGTTGGCAGCGGGAGGGGGAAGTGAAGGTGAGGGGTTGGGCTTGCTGGCGACATTCTTCATCGCATTCGGGATACTGATCGTCCTGTTCCAGTTCATTCCCGGCATTATGCTCTTTGTCGGGATGTTGAGGGGAATCTTTTCAGCTGGCGATGAAAAATTGCACGGAACCACGGGCGCCAAATAGCATCACACCCGGTTACCGGGAGAGTGAACACATTCACACGGGTAGCCGTGCGGAGTAGAGAGGGAGGACGCCATGAAAACCACCTTACTTAAAAACGCTCTGCTGTTGAGCATAGGTTCCGTCTCCAACGCGTTCGCGGCAAGCGGCGCACGGGAAGACAACAGTGGTCTGTTCGTATGGATATTCCTGGGATTCTGCGCCCTGATCGTCATTGCCCAACTCATGCCGGTGATGCTGCTGCTCTTCGGCTTTGCCAAGGGGCTCAGCAAGGATAAAACCGCCGAACCGCAGCCGGTAAAGACCAAATAAGGAAACCGGGCGAGAACGGTTGCCCCGGTTCAGGGATTGACAGCCACGGCAAGCAGCACCGAGTAGACGCGTTCACCTTTGCGCATGGTGGTCGCCCTGCGGACGGCAATGGAGGTAAAACCGGCCCGGGTAAGAAACCCCTCCAGTTCTTCCCGGCTGAAACCATGGTGAAACACGCCGGTCGGGTTATCGTGGAAGCTGCCGTCCTCGGTTTCCAGGTCAGCCAAAGCGACCCAGCCGCCGGGATGCAGCAGCCCGCGCAGCGACGTCAGGAGCGGGACGATCTCCGGGATGTGGTGCAGGGTCATGGCGCTGGTGACGAGATGAAAGGGACCCACGGGCGGTTTTCCCTGTTCCAGATCGCAACGGATCGCGCGCGTATTTTGGATGCCTGTCGCGGAGCATTTGGCGGTCAGGCGATCCACCATCCCCTGGGAACTATCCAGGCCGACCATGCTGTGCAGGGCGGGCGCCAGGTCAAGCGTCAGCAGGCCGGTGCCGCAACCGTAGTCCATCCCGTCCCAATCCGCCGAAAGCGGGACCGTATCTTTGATGGCCGCCCCGATGTCCGCTGCCAGCTTTACCCGGCGCGGCTCTTCGTCCCAGGTTGATGCTACGGTATCGAAATCCTTCCGTTCCATGACAATTCCTCCCCAATAGCCTGATATGGCGTGCTCCACGGCGGACGCCCGACGCCTCGGGTGCGTTGCCGGGAACGCCCCGCCACTACGGCATTCCGATGCTCAGACCTCAAGGGTATACCCGACCAGCGCCACCTGAAATTCCCGCGGCAATTCCCGCGACAGACGTGCCGAGGCGGCAAAACCGGTGCAATGCCCGGCCGCTATCTTCCTGATCCCCCACTCCTTGAGCGCCTGAATGGTTTTCCCCGTTTGCTCCTGGCTGCAAAAGGCCAGGTGAGTCCCGCCGATCACGGCGTACACATCGCGCCGGCCGGTCATATAGGCGATATGCTCCAGCGTATTGACCAGTCCGGCATGGCAGCATCCCAGAACGACCACCAACCCCCTGTCGGTCTCCAGCACCAACGACTGGTCGTCAATCGTGGCGTCCAGCTCCTGCCCGGTGCAATCGCAGTACAACCCCTGATCACCGGTTTCGAACGCCGTAGCGCGGGGGACCTCGCCGGACAGGTGGACACCGGGGGCCAGTTCGCGGAATGCCGTCGAAAGATCGAACGTCGCCCCGGCGCTTTCCAATGTTTCCCGCCCCTGGGACAGGCCGATGGGAAAGCACTCACCCGTATCCTTTACCCGGTAGCGGGGGGCGAAGATACCCGTGTGCCCGTACACCCGACGGGGGCCGAACTCCTGCAGGTAGGGAAGCAGACCTCCGGTATGATCGAAATGGCCGTGGGAAATAGCCACTTTTCCGACCGCGGAAAGGTTTTTGTTCATCCGGCGGGCGTTGTGCAGCAGGGTAAGCCCCTGGCCGGTATCGAACAGGATGGCCTCCCCCCCGGACGGTTCGATCAGGGCGGCAAAGCCGTGTTCTCCCAGAGTGCCGCAGATGGGTCCGACTGAATTTTCACACAGGACGGTGATACGAAAGTTCATATGCCACCTTTTCAACATCTTCCCTTCAGGGTGCACCCACGCCGCAAATATATTAATATACATATATTTGATACAGTGTCAACAACTGCAACAAAAAACCGCCCGGCAGCATCAGGCTGCCGGGCGGCAAAAAGGGGATTCCAGCGGCATTCAAAGGGAAGCTGCCGCAGCCGTCTACCTTCCGACTTCGACGATGGCCTCTTTTATGGCGTTTCTGGTTATGTCGCGGCTGCCGATCAGGAGTTTCCGCTTCTTGGTTCTGGTGTTGTCGACCACCACCGTGGGGGTGGCTTTGACCCCAAAACCGCGAAACAGGGACTCAAAGAGTTTGACGCCGTTCATCAGTTCAACAAAGTTCTGTGGCCGAAGTTTGATGCCCAGGGGAGCCACCGCCGCCTGGACCTGCTCGGGGGACGGGTTTTTCGTCGACCGGGAGAGTTCGTCCAATACATGGCGCAGGCGCATGTATTTATCCTTGTTGTACATGATGAATTGCAGGTTATAGGGGGTATAGTTGGAGGTATCCGGGTGGATCGGCATATCGACGAACGCGATGCGGGCCGTTGCGGCAATCTCCGGGAACACCTTTTCGATTTCAGGCTCCACCCTGCGGCAGACGGGACAGAACCAGTCGCTGACAACATACACCGTGGTGTCGCTCTGGCGCTTCCCGAAGTAAATGTCGGGTCCCGCCGCCTCCGCCTCCTTCTGTACACCGGCCACGGCTGCGCCGAGTCCGATCAGAAGAGCAAGGATCATCACCGCGATATGGGTCAATCTTGTTTTCATGCTTCCTCCTAACGCCGTTTGCGTAGCCAGTAATTCGTAGAGCAGAACGAGACCTGCCGTAGCCACCATTGCTGCGATGCCGAGACAGACCGGGCACCAGGCGCCAATAACGTACTTTTGGATCCAGATCAGCCGCAGTTCTGCACCGGCCGCCCCGCTGACGCCATAGAGCAACAGGGCCCGAGCAAGGGGGATGCGGTTGCGCAGAACCGCACACAGGATCAGCAGCCCAAAGAAGAGACAGCCGAACCAGCCGAAATCCATCCCGAAGATGGCAAACTTTGCCGTTTCGCTGCACATGGCCGTGCATATTTTCAGGCCGGAAAGCACGGAAAGGGTCAGGCCCGCCAGAAGCGCCAGCCAGAGCACAACGCCGGCGACCGTTTTGCCTGCACCGCTTGATGATAAAGGCATCGAGCTACTCTTGCTTGTTGAAGAATTCATAGAAACGCAAATAATGTATCGCTTATTCCCTGGGACATCAACCCCATCTGTAATCAGTCTTTCAATATAGCACGGCGGGCGTAAAATGCGAGTGCAATTTTCCCTACCGTGTGGGCCCCTGAGGCGGCTGCCGGGCTCGGCAACAACGGCATGTCACAGCTGCCGCGCCACCGGGACGCTCACCCCGCTTGACCCGGCGGCGCATCGTATCTATAGTAATGGCAGATTGACTCCATTCAGATCAACGATAACCCCGAGGCGAGCGAGATGACGTCACCTTTGCACCACAAACCGTTCCTCCTCTTTTTGCTGGCGCGCGCCGCAGCCACCATCGCGTACCAGATGACCGGCGTCGCCGTGGGGTGGCAGATCTATTCCTTGACCCATCGCGCCTTTGACCTCGGTCTGGTCGGACTCGTACAATTCATCCCCTCGGCAGCGCTGGTACTGCTGGTGGGACATGTTGCCGACCGTTACGATCGCCGCCGGATCGTCTTTCTCGCACAATTCGTCGAGGCGGCGGCGCTGGCCGGCCTCTGCCTGGGAAGCCACGCCCAGTGGGCCGGCAGGGAGGCCATCCTTGCGTTCATCTTCCTGATCGGCATCGCCCGCGCCTTTGAATTCACCACCCTCCAGACCCTGGTCCCCTCGCTGGTGGATCAGGAAACCCTGCCCAAGGCAGTGGCGCTCAACGCTTCGGTCAGACAGGCGGCCGTCATTATCGGCCCGATGATGGGCGGTTTCCTCTACATTGCCGGCCCTGCGGTGGTTTATGCCGTCAGCGGCGCGCTCTTTCTCCTGTCGGCCGCCGCCATTGCGGCAATCAGGATCGAACGACCGCTGTCACTGCTCCGCGAACCGGTTTCCCTCCACTTTGTCTTTGCAGGGGTTTCCTATATCCGCAGCCGTCGGGTCGTGCTGGGGGCCATATCCCTCGACCTGTTCGCCGTGCTGCTCGGCGGCGCCACCGCCCTGCTGCCGATCTATGCCCGCGACATCCTCTCCGCCGGCCCCTGGGGGCTCGGTTTCCTGCGTTCCGCGCCGGCCGTCGGTGCCTTTGCCGCCTCCGTCTACCTGGCGCGCCAGCCATTGCAGCGCAAGGTGGGAAAGGTCATGTTTGCCGCGGTAACCTGGTTCGGCATCGCCACCATCGTCTTTGCCCTCTCCACGTCCCTTGCCCTGTCATTCGCGGCGCTGGTGGTGCTCGGCTGGTCCGACATGTTGAGCGTGGTCATCCGCTCCACGCTGGTGCAGTTGGAGACCCCCGATGAAATGCGCGGACGGGTCAGCGCCGTCAACGCCATCTTCATCGGCACCTCCAACGAGTTGGGAGAATTCGAGTCGGGGTTGACCGCCGCCTGGTTCGGGGCAATGCCCGCCGCACTGATCGGCGGTATCGGCACCTTGCTGGTCGTCCTGCTCTGGAGGCGTTTTTTTCCCGAACTGGCGCAACGCGAGCGGCTCCAGGCGGATTAAAAGCTGTCCGCACAGGCCTTGCAGATCGTTCTCCGTACAATCTGACACTTTCTTTCCAGCACGCCACTGTGGTATTACTAGCGGGACGTAACTCCATCACGGGGAGCCGATGCATGCTTCTTTGGCACATATTCTGGGTTTATACGCGGGTCGCCCTCTTTTCCTGGGGTGGCGGGCCGGCCTCACTTGCGCTGATGCAGCGCGAAACCACGACGGCGTTCTGGCTGCCGCCCGGGGGGACGGCCCCCGTGCCGTGGATGTCCCCTGAAGAGTTTGCCGATGCCGTGGCGGTGGGCAATGCCTTGCCGGGCCCGGTTGCGCCCCAGGTATCGGCCTGCGTCGGCTACAAGCTGGCCGGGGTCCCCGGCGCCGTGGCCGCGGCAGCGGGGACGGTGGTCCCCACGACCCTGCTGATGCTCATCATGGTGGCCTATTTTTTCCATGTCAAGGACAGCCCGAACATCGCGGCGGCCCTCAAGGTGGTGCGGCCGCTGGTGGTCGGGCTCCTGCTCTGGACCGCCTACGACATGGCCTTTTCGGTCTTCGGCGCCGGCAAAAACGGGTGGGGGACGGCCCTGACCATTGGCTGGGACAAGATCATCTTCGTCCTGGCGGCCTTTGTCCTTTTAACCCTCACCAGGATCAATCCGGCGCTGATCATCTTCGGCGGGGCCTTGATCGGCGGGATGCTCTACCGCTGACGCACGGCAACATTTGAGATACAAGGAATTGGGCAAACAGTGACCACACGACCTGGGCAAAGACATCGGCAGACCTCCGGCCCCCGTGCCGGCCTCGGACGCATCCTGCGGGCCGGCTTTGCCGTTCTCCTCCTGTGCCTCCCGGTCCTGCCCGCCTTCGGCGCCACCGATACCCAGAGCCGGAATCCCGGCGACAAGGTCATCATCGTCGGCGGCAACCGCGCCTACCCTCCCTACGAGTTCCTCGACAAGGACGGCCAACCGGCGGGGTACAATGTGGATCTCACCCGGGCCATCGCCAAGGTCATGGGGATGAAGGTGGAATTCCGCTTCGGCGCGTGGTCCGAGATGCGCACCGCCCTCATGAATGGCGAGATCGACGTCCTCCAGGGGATCTCTTTTTCGGAGGAACGATTAGGGTCCATCACCTTTTCCCCTCCCCACACCATCGTTCACCACGCCATCTTTGCCCGCAAGGACACCAAACCGGTCAACTCCATCCAGGAGTTGCACGGCAAGGAGATCATCGTTTTCCGCGACGGGATCATGCATGACTCCCTGAGGAATCTCGGCTTCAGCGGCGACCTGCACTTCTCCGACACCCCGGCCGACGCCCTGCGCCTTCTCGCCTCCGGCGCCCACGACTACGCGGTCGTCGCCATCTTGCCCGGCATGTACCTCATCCGGGAACTCCACCTGACGAACGTCGTTCCGGTGGCGACCAGCATTGCGGCCCAGAAGTACTGCTATGGCGTCAGAAAAGGGAATGACGAGCTGATGACCCGCATCAGCGAGGGGCTCGCCATCCTCCACAAAACCGGCCAGTACCAGGCGATCTACGACAAATGGCTCGGCACCCTGGAACCGCCGCCGGTTTCCTGGGAGCGGGCCGTGCGCTATGGCGCCCTCGCCCTGGTCCTGCTCCTGCTCATTCTGGCCGCCACGGTGGTCTGGTCCCGGACCCTCCAGAAGCGCGTGGCGCTGCGGACCCAGGAACTGGCCCGCGAGTCGGCGGAGCGTAAACGCGCCCTGGAAGAGCTTCGCCGTCACCAGGACAAACTCATTCAGGCCGACAAGATGGCCTCCCTGGGTATCCTGGTCTCCGGCGTGGCCCACGAGATCAACAACCCCAACGGCCTGATCCTGCTCAACATGCCGATCCTCAAGGAGGTCTACCAGGACGCGGTGGAGGTTTTGGAGGCCCACTACCACGAATCCGGTGATTTTCCCCTCGGCGGCCTCCCCTATTCGCGGATGCGCAACGAGGTTCCACACATGCTGGACGAAATGCTGGAGGGCTCGAAACGCATCAAACGCATCGTCGAGGAGCTCAAGGATTTCGCCCGCCAGGACGACAACTCCGGCAGCGACCTTTTCGACCTGAATCAGGTTGCCCAGGCGGCCGTACGCCTGGTCGACAGCTCGCTCCGCAAGGCAACGGTCAATTTTTCGGCGGAGTACGCCGCCGACATCCCCCAGGTGCGGGGAAACACCCAACGCATCGAACAGGTTGTCGTCAACCTGCTGCTCAACGCCTGCCAGGCGCTGCCCAACACGGAGTGCAAGATATCCCTGGCCACGTTCCGCGTCAGCAATGCCAGGATCGTGGCCCTGACCATAACGGACGAGGGGGTCGGCATAGCCTCCGAACATATCCCCCGCCTGACCGATCCGTTCTTCACCACCAAACGGGAGACGGGAGGGACCGGGCTGGGCCTCTCGGTGTCGGCGGGGATCGTCAATGAGCACGGCGGGACGCTCAAGTTCACCTCGACCCCCGGCGCAGGCACGACCGTCATCCTGACCCTCCCGGCCGCCGAGGAGACACCCTAATGAACCAGAACCTGTATCCTCCCTTTTGCATACTCCTTGTGGATGACGAACCGGCCTGGCTCCGTTCGCTCTCCCTTACCCTGGAGCGTTCCGCCGGTATTACCAATATTATTACCTGCCAGGACAGCCGGGAGGTGAAGGAGATCATCGCCAGCCGGAATGTCGGCCTGATCCTTCTTGATCTCACCATGCCCCATGTCTCGGGCGAAGACCTCCTGACCATGATCGCGGAACAGCACCCGGAAACCACCACCATCGTGATCAGCGGCATGAACCAACTGGAGACCGCCGTGCGCTGCATGAGGCTCGGGGCATTTGATTACTTCGTCAAGACGGTGGAAGAAGACCGTCTGGTGGGCGGCGTGCTGCGCGCCATCAGGATGTTGGAACTCCAGCGCGAGAATCACGAGATGTCCAGCCGCGTCCTCACCGGGTCGCTTCGGCATCCCGAAGCCTTTACCGCCATCATCACGGCCAACCAGGCCATGCACGCCATTTTTTCCTATGTGGAAGCGGTGGCGGTCAGCCCCCAGCCGCTCCTCATCACCGGCGAAAGCGGCGTCGGCAAGGAACTCCTCGCCCGCGCCACCCATCTTCTGAGCGGCTGTGCGGGACCGCTTGTGGCGGTGAATGTGGCCGGCCTGGACGATACGGTGTTTGCCGACACCCTTTTCGGCCATATCAAAGGCGCCTTCACCGGTGCCGACCACCAGCGCCGGGGGATGATCGAGGAGGCTGCCGACGGCACCCTGTTCCTGGATGAAATCGGCGATCTCAGCATCCCATCCCAGATCAAGCTCCTGAGGCTTCTCCAGGAGGGGGAGTACTTTCCCTTGGGGAGCGACCGACCGAAACGCCTCAAGGCGCGCATCATCGTGGCCACCCACCACGACCTTGCCCAGAAAGAGGCTGACGGGAGATTCCGCCGCGACCTTTTCTACCGCCTGCGGACGCACCACGTCCAAGTCCCTCCCCTCCGGGAGCGGAAGGAGGACATTCCGTTACTCCTCGACTATTTCCTCGGCAAAGTCGCGCATTCCCTGGGAAAAAAGAAGCCGACCCCTCCCCGGGAGCTGGCCCTGCTCCTTGCCACCTACTCCTTTCCCGGCAACGTACGCGAACTGAAAGCCATGATTTACGACGCCGTAAGCGTCCATCGCGACCACATCCTCTCCATGGACACCTTTTTGCGCGGCATCGGCCAACCCGACTCCTCACCCGTCGCCGCCGCTCCCGAGGGCAATCCCTTTTCTTGTCTCGAGCGTCTTCCCTCCTTTTCGGAGGCAACGGAACTGCTCGTTTCCGAGGCCATAACCCGTGCCAAAGGCAATCAGACAATCGCCGCGCGCTTGCTCGGCATCTCTCAACCCGCCCTGAGCAAGCGCCTCAAGCTGGCGCGTGAGCAGGAAGAATAACAGCGACCCTGGCCACGGGGAGCAACTCCCAGCCTACCCTGCGCCCCCAGCGCTACCGGACATCGGGAGATGATGGGGCTATCTGAATTTGCCCGCTGCCGGCACAGCCCGCTTAAAGGCCCACGCCTCGATTTTTTTGATCTGTTCTGCCATGGTAACGGAAAGTGGAACCGTTTGGCTGATCATGACCATCAGGTCCTGTTGGGTCATGGGCCGTCTGTCGGCAAGCGCTTCGAAAACCGCCGAATTGACGGCCTGCTCAATCTCCGCGCCAGAGAATCCGCGGGTGGAGCCGGCCAGGAGCGGGATGTCGAAAGAGGCCGGCTCAACCTGCCGCTTCGTCAGATGAATACGAAAGATCTGTTCCCGGGCAGCAACCTCAGGTAAGCCAACATAGAATATTTCGTCAAAGCGTCCTTTGCGCAGTACCTCGGCCGGGAGCATTTCAATGGCATTCGCCGTGGCGGCCACAAACACCGGCTCGCGTTTCTCCTGCATCCACGTCAGAAAGGTCCCCAGCACCCGGGACGCCGCACCGCCTTCGGACTTGAAACCGTGGGTCGTAATGCCGGATTCTATTTCATCGATCCAGAGCACACAGGGCGCCACAGCCCCCGCCGTATCGAACGCCTGGCGTAAACTCGCCTCCGGTGTGCCGAACAGGCCGCCGTAGACCGTCGACATGTCGAGCCGAATCAGGGGAAGATGCCACTCGGCCGCGATCGACTTGACGAACAGCGATTTGCCGCAGCCCGCAATCCCCATGACCAGCACTCCCCGGGGAAGCCCAACCCCTGCCGATATGCCGTCCAATCCAAAGGCGCAGGTGCGCCGTTCCAGCCAGTGTTTGAGGTTTTCCATCCCCCCGAGCTGGTTGCATCCGACGACATCCGTAACAAGTTCCATAATGCCGCTCTGCTGAATGATCCGCCGCTTATTTTCCAGAAGGGCCGCAACGGGATTAGTGCCGCCCGCCACTTCATCCAGACGCAGCAAACGCACCGACCTTTCAAGGTCGACGAGATCAAGCCCCCTGGCAGCGACCGCCAGCCGTTCGAACAACGTGGGGTCCTCTTGGCACGCTTTGGCAAATGACGGTTCCCGATTCAGCATATACTTCAGAAAATCCTGGATCTCCCCAATCCCGGGAAGCCCTTGGGTCACCATGATGCAATCTTCCCGGAGGACGTGGGGAACCCACTCCTCATCCCCCAGGATGACCGCCACCTTGCCCTTGCCGCTCGAAGCGGAGGCGAGGTCCTTGAATTTCCTGACCAACAGCGGGTTGTCCCGCCACAGCCGGTGGACATCCTTCATGATCATCATAAAGGGACCGGGGTGGGCAATGGCAAAATCGAGGGCCTTGAGCGGGTCTGCCGTATCCGGGACAACAGCCCCTTCCCGGCTCAAACCAGTCGTACAGGTCCAGACAATGGGGGGCCCCATTCCCTTGAGCCGTGCGGCGACCTGGTTTAACAGCCTTTCGCTGCGCTGTTCGTTGTCGGTAATCACGTAAAACAGGACCGTGCCGACACTGATCAGGCGCACCATCTGTTGTTGCGTCAGATTTTCCATGTTTGCTTTCCCCGAAAGGCCCGGACCGGCCATCCCTGTGATAATTTTCGCACGCCTTTTCAGACGTGCGTGCCACTGGATCACTATATCTATTTATAACCTACATTTTCAAGCGGGTCCGATAGATTTCGCTCAATGCCTTGCCATGGCAATCCAGACCATGCAACTGTTCTGCCATTTCCCGCCCAAGCCTGCCCAGGCGCGCCCGTTCATCCCTGTTCCGCAGCAACCAGTTCATTTTAACGGCCAAGTCGCTGGAATCGCCATATATTGCATAGACGCCGGCGTCCCCAAGCAACTCACGGTTCACAGGCATGTCAAAGGCTACGATCGGCAGTCCGCAGGCCATATAGTCGAGCAGTTTACCATTGGACCCGAGCAGGGAAATCTTGGGGGATACGGCTATGTCACCTGCGGAGAGGTAGAACGGGGCCTTCTCGTAGTCGATTCTGCCGGTAAAGATTATCATCCGCTCGATACCGAGTTCCACGGCTTTGGCACGATATTCCTCTTCGGGGGCTCCCATGATCAGAAAACGGATCGGACTGCCCTTTGACCTGAGCAGGACAATGGAGGAGAGCAGGGCATCAATCCCCTGATTGCGATCCAGCGTGCCGAGATACACCACCAGCGGTACGCCAGGGGGGAGACGCAGCTTGTTGCGCACCTCCTCACGCCCGTAGGGGCGGAACAGGGCTGTATCGACTCCGTCCACCAGGGATGCGACCATTTTTTGGTCAGCCCCCCACGGGCCAACAAGGTCTCGGGCCGCGGAAACCGAGCTGGTTACGATAAGATCGGCGGATCGCATGTTGATGCGCCGTTCCAGCCAGGAATTGAAGCGGTGCAGCAAGGACCCCTCCTTGATAAAGCCCTGCTCGATCATCTCGCCGGTAAGACTTCCCTGATATTCAAACACGAGGGGAATGCCCAACCGCTTTTTAAGCCGTCCGCCAATCCAGGCGCCTTCGTGCCCATAGGCATGGATCAGGTGCGGCCTGAATGCTCGGGCGAACTTGAGCGCCTGATAGGACATAAGGATGTCGAAATACGGTTTATGCCAGGAAGGATGTACTGACAATTGTTTCAGCCATGGGACACGGGGCATCCTGATGGTTGCAACGCCCGGCATCTCGCGCCCAAGGTGGCAGGTGAAAATCCGGACATTGTGACCACAGCGTATAAGGGCTTTTGCCTCTTCGTAGGCCCTCACATCACATCCCCGGTCGGAAAAATAGGGGGTTGGAACGAGCAGCATGATCCTCAGCCTTCTTTCAAGCACAACAGATCATCTCCTTTGGCGCATTTGTCGTTTTCCTCAAGGTCACCGGCCGACCGAAACGCAACAAGCACATAAACCAAGCACAACAATATATATGCAGGTTATAACGTCAAGAGCGTGAAGCAAATATGCAAATTTCGAGAAAATCAGGATAGCTGCCCCGGGATACTCCGCGCGCCCTATTTTCCCCAGTAAGGAAGCGCGCCGGGCAAGCGAAGTCGCCACGAATCGGCAGGACCCGGCAAGGAACCATTGTGGCTCAAAAAGGGCCGACGCAGACTAGCTCGAGAACACACACAATAAAGGGTATAACCAATGTTATCCCCATAACGTCGGTTATACAGCCCTACTCATGCGCAGTAACGGATGTTTCCCTACCAATCCCCGCCCGCGGCATAACCCAAGTTATACCCTTTCAACGACAACAAAAGAGCATAAAACAATGTTTAGTGTTCAATTTCAATCATTTGAGCATATGGGGCAACTTGGTATTCAGCTTGCTGATATAGTTTTATATTGCGCAACAACAGACGACAAGCTGAACCAAATCCGGTTTAAATAAGCAAATGAAAGGGATGTGTATGAAAACGAAGAGGTTTTATCAGCATCTGTACGTCCAAGTGCTTACGGCGATTGCCATCGGTGTTGTCCTCGGCAACTTCTACCCGGAGACCGGCGTTGCCATGAAACCGTTCGGGGACGGCTTCATCAAGCTGATCAAGATGATCATCACCCCGGTGATCTTCTGTACGGTCGTCACCGGCATTGCCGGCATGGAGGACATGAAAAAGGTGGGCCGGGTCGGAGCCAAGGCGCTGATCTACTTCGAGGTGCTCACCACGCTGGCCCTCGCCATCGGCCTTATCGTGGTGAACGTCATCCGGCCGGGCGATGGTTTCAACGCCGACGTGACCAAGCTCGATACGAAAGCTCTCGCCGCCTTTACCACCCAGGCAAAATCCCATTCCACGGTCGATTTTCTGCTCAACATCATCCCGTCGAGCGTGGTTGACGCCTTTGCCAAAGGGGACATCCTGCAGGTGCTTGTCTTTGCCATCCTGTTCGGCTTCGCCCTGTCGGCCCTCGGCGAAAAGGGCAAGGCTGTTTACCGGCTGATCGACCAGCTTTCCCAGGCGCTCTTCGGGATCGTCAACATCATCATGAAGTTCGCCCCTATCGGGGCCTTTGGCGCCATGGCCTTCACCATCGGCAAGTTCGGGGTTGGCTCTCTTTCAAAGCTGGGCCTGCTGATGGCGAGTTTCTACCTTACCTGCCTGCTCTTCGTCCTGCTGGTCCTCGGGCCGATAGGCAAATTCTGCGGCTTCAACGTCTTCAAGTTCATTCGCTATATCCGTGAGGAACTCCTGATCGTTCTGGGCACCTCGTCCTCCGAATCGGCCCTGCCCCGCCTGATGGTCAAGCTTGAAAACCTGGGCTGCAAGAAATCGGTGGTCGGTCTCGTCGTTCCCACCGGCTACTCCTTCAATCTGGACGGGACGTCGATCTACCTCACCATGGCAGCGCTGTTTGTCGCCCAGGCCACCAACACCCCGCTTACCTGGACCCAGACCTTTACCGTCCTCGCGGTTCTGCTGCTCACCTCCAAAGGTGCTGCCGGGGTCACGGGAAGCGGTTTTGTCACCCTCGCCGCCACCTTCGCAGCCATCCCCACCATCCCCTTGGCTGGTCTGGCCCTGATCCTCGGCATCGACCGTTTCATGTCGGAAGCCCGCGCCCTGACCAACTTCGTCGGTAATGGCGTGGCCACAATCGTTGTCTCCCGCTGGGAAAACGAGCTCGACGTCGAGCGGATGAAGCATGTGCTCAGCAACAATCTGACCGGCACCGAAGAGCCCCACGGGTTTGCCATCCCCGAGACCGAACCGGAGATGATCGCCGATTAGGCCGCCCGCTGCCGTACTGCAAATAGAAAAAGCCCGCTCATGCGGGCTTTTTCTATTTGCGGCCTTTTCTCCCTCTTTTTCTGATCCGACGCGGCTCTATGGGGAGTTCAACGGACGATCGCCGGTAGCCACAATCATTGGGGAGCCAGCGGAGGGTCGGAACCAGTTCCGGCGTCAGCTTCACACAGCTTGGATTGATCTCGAAGCGTCGCTCGAAAATCTTGCAGCGCCTGCTCGTCACATCCAGATAGCGGCACGGCGTCTGGGTATAGAGAATGGTGCCGCGTTCGTCCTCCAGCTTTTCAAAACAGCAGAGGCCGCACTGTTTGCAGAGGCTGTCCCACTGGGCATCGTTGTTGGCGGCATCAATCATGGAGGGCAGGGTAAACCAGGTGCGGGGGATGTGTCAATACAGAGACCCGCTGGCTGAAGTCCCCGGGAGCGATCTGCCGGTCCGTCAAGGCCAGTGCGAAGAATGCATCCGCTCAGAAGCCTGAAAAGTTGCTCATGTACGGATGGCAGCGTTTGCAGTCGTTCATGGGAAAGGCGACCCGCATATGACAGGCGCCGCAGTAGTTACCGAAAATATTCTTGTCCATGGAGAAATCGACGGTGCCCTTTTTCTTGATGTTAAAGATATCCGGGTGGCAACTGGAGCAGTCAAGCTCGCTGAAATGGTCTTCATGGGAGAAGGTCACGTCGCTTCGGGGAGCCGCCGTGCTGAGCTTCATCGGCAGATGCAGTTTTTCCGGGAGCGGCATGGAAGGGGCGGCGAAAGTAAGGGAATTTCTCGGGCTGATCCTGCCGCTCTTGAGCGCGCCGGCCCAATCGATGCCGTTTCCGAAGCCTGCTATGGGCAGCGGGGCGGCAAAGGTCTCGAAAGAGGCCTCCAAGGCCTGGGTATCCTTCATGTGGCATCGGGCGCACAGGGAAGGCTCGCCATCCTGCACCCCGAATGCCGTCACGCCGTCATGGCAGGCTCCGCAGTATTTTCCCGCAGTATATTGGGCGCGGGAGATGCCCGTATCCCCTGCACGCATGCTGAATCCCAGGTCGAGGTGGCAGACGCGGCACGTGTAACGGGCCCGGTGGCTCCAGTGGGCAAACACGACCGGGGCCATCCCGGCCTTTTTGGTCCTGCGGTGCATGACGAGGGTGCCGTACTTCCAAAACGGTCCGTTGGGAGGAATGGTCTTGAGCACATTGCCCAGTTCGCTTCGATCCATCGCCTGGGCGCTTCCCAGGCACGACAACAGTACCACGGCGGCAAGAAACAGAATTGTGCCATTCATCCCTTTTTTCACTCGCACCTCGTCATCAGGGTTTATCGGTTCGATGTCAGCCTATTTCCGCGTCTTTTCACTGTTTTTGGCCTCAAGGACGTAAACATAGAGATCCCTGCACATCTGGAGCCGTTTCGAATATACCTTGCGGACGGTTTCATCCTGTTGCTCGATAACCTTCTGTAAGCGCTCGCATCTCCCGATCAGGGCCTTCAACTCATTATCGGAAAGCGTCATGACGTCCGCGGTCCTTGCACAGGCCTCCTCGAATTCCGTTCGCCACACCTCGTCGCAATACGCCTTTGACAGGCAAACGGACAGGACGAGACATGCCGCAAGAACCATGCGCGCCGCTATTGTTGTACGCATCGCCATATCTCCCGTTATTCCTGGCTACCCGTTATACCGGCTTGGTATGGCAGCGCAGGCAGTCTGTCTGGGGGAATGCCACCTTGTCGTGACAGACGCCGCAATACTTGCCGTCAAAAAGCTCCACCATGGAGTATTTCGAGGTTCCCTTTTTGATGCCTATGAAGATCTCGGGATGGCACAGTTCGCAACCGTTCCAGACCGTGTGTTTTTTGTGGGAGAAGATGATGTCGGGCATCCCTTCGACCTTTGTCTTGAGCGAAAAATCCTGTTGGACCTTGAGCTTCGCCTTCATGATCGAAACCCCCTCAAGTTGGTCAAGCGGCTTGATCAGCCCCTCTTCCTCGGCCTTTTCCCAGTTGATCCCGTTGCCGAACCGCTCCTTCGGCATGGCGTCCGCAAATCGGTAGAACTGTTCTTCCCTGGCCGCATCCCGCTCCAGGGCATGGCACTTCACGCAGCGCTTAAACTCATCCCTGCCGTACTCCTTGGCGCAGGCCTCAAAGACCTTCTTCTTATTCACGCTCATCCTGCCATTGTGGCAGGTGCCGCAATAGTACCCTTTCATGTTGTCCATGGCACGCACCTTGGTCGCGCCGGCGGTCATCCCGAACCCGATATCCACATGGCAGAGGCGGCAGGTGAAATACTGGCGATGCACCCAATGATCGAACACCACCGGAGGCATGCCCGCCTGCTGGGAGTAATTGTTGATGGTAACGCCTCCGAATTCGTAGGGAGGGAGCTTTCTTTTTTTCGTGCCGCTAGCCCAGGCAACACCCACCCCCACGAACAGAACCAGTACTACGAAGAGCGGCCTTCTCATGGTTACCTCCTCAGATGGTAGTATCAACTCGATTTCACACTGAAATTACGGGTTCGTGCCTCCTCGACGCTTCCGCCGATCATGGCGGCGATGGCTTGGTTCGCCAGAACGCGGTTCCCTGTTTCGCCGTTGTACCCGTTGATGCCAACCGGCACGTTTTCCCACGGGGCTCGTGCGGTACATCAACCATTAAACGCCGGGACACTGCTGAGTTCTATCCTGAATTCAGCCCCGTCGTCAACAGTACCTGCCGTGAGCTTGCCGCCCATATTCTGCTCGATAATGACCTTGGACATGCACAAACCGATCCCGGTCCCTTTCCCCGGCTCCTTGGTGGTAAAATAGGGATCGAAGATCTTGGGCAGGATACTGTCGGGGATGCCGCCACCATTGTCGCGGATCGTCACGACGGAACGGCCGTTATCGCCGAACACCCGAATATGGATGCGCGGGGCCGCACCACCGTGGCCGAGCAGGGCATCCTTGGCGTTATTGATGATATTGAGCACCACCTGGGAATATTCATTGTCATACCCCACGGCGCTGACCTCATGGTCCTCTTCCAGGTCGATGGCGATGCCGTTATTTCTCAGACTCGCCCCCACCAGCTCAATGGACTTGGCAACGACCCTATTGAGACTGAAGACCGCCTTATCCTTGCCGGGACGGAAAAAATTGCGGAAGTCGTCGATAGTGCGCGACATATAGAGGATGGCCTCCATCGCCTCCCGGACCTCAAACTCCATGCTTTCCCGGTTAAGATGCCCACTTTTGTAGGAAAGCTGGATATTTTGAATAATACCGCCAACGGCATTGAGCGGCTGCCGCCATTGGTGAGCGATATTGCTGATCATTTCCCCCATGGCTGCCTGACGGTTCTGCTGGACGAGCATCTGGTCCTTGCGGCGCAGTTCGGCTACGGCCTCGGCGACCCGTCGCTCCAGGGAGCGGTTCACCTCTTCCAGTTGATCGTCCCGCAGTTGGATATGCTCCAGCATGGCATTGAAACCGGACATGAGTTCGCCCAACTCGTCATCCGTCTCCCGGACCACCCTGATACTGTAGTCCTTTTTGCGTGATACCCGCTTCATCGCGTCAGAAAGCAACAGCACGGGATCGGAGATCAGCCGCTGCAGGCGTGAAGACAGCCAGTAGATGAGCAGAAACGAGCCGGCCAGGATCACGGCGGTAGAGATAAGCGTCGAGTACAGGTGGTTGATGAAGACGCTCGTATCCGAGAGCAGCACCACGGTGCCGACCTTCTGCCCGTCCCAGACAACCGGTTTCGCGATGCTGAAATATCCGGGCAACCCGAGCAGGCGGTCGGCCTCCGAGCGGATTCGCTGCACGGCGACATGGTTGGCAGCCGGGGGCGCAGAGGCAGCCAGCATTCCGAAGGGGAATTTCTTGGCTACCCCCGTCGCAGACAGATAGCTGGTGAACACGTGATCGGCGCCATCCAGCACATAGGCGGCGCGTATGGAGCTTTTGGCGGAAAGGGCGGCGAGCGTCTCCTGGGCCGCCTTCGAGTCGTTGAACATCAGGGCGGCAGCACTGTTTGTGCCGATGATCTCGGCAAGCGAAGCCAAGTCTTCCTTCTCGGCAGCACGAATGCCATGCGCCTCGCGGATGACGAATGCCAGCGATGCCGCCACCAGGGCAATACCGCAGATCAGCATGATGAGGACCGTCATCTTGCGCCTGATGGAAAGATTTTGTATGGCGGAAAGGAGGCGCTGTTTCATTGTTCCTCTTCCCTGACGATCTTTGCCAATCTCAGAACCCGGGAACTGATCATGAAACCGGACCGTTGGGCCGCTTCCAGGTTAATCTCAAATCGGACCTTTCCCTCCTGAACGACAAACCCGACCACCCCGCCGGCCTTCGCAAACCCGCGCATATCGCCGATCGTCAACACGCCGTGCTGTTGGGCTCTTTCGGCAGCGGCTCGCACCTGGCGACGCTGGGAGTCATTGATCACCAGGATCTGGCAGCCGTCGATCTCCCCGGTTCGGAAGATCTGCCTGACGATTATGGGATGTCCCTTGATGCTTTTCCCCCTGAGGTTTTCTACGGCCTGACCGAACGGCCCAATGCCCAGAGCGCACAGGGCCAGTGGCGTTCCCTCGCCCCCGAGCCCCCCCGCCGGCCACTCGACGAATTTAGCCATGGTGAACACCATGGCCGTCTTGATCTGGTATTCGCTCGGAGGCCCCGACAACGCGTGCGCGGCGGCGGCAAACAGGAAGCTGGAGCCGGCCAGAACAAGCGTGCCGACAATGGCCCCCCAGTCGATCCGGCGGCCACACCGAAACGGCACGTACCGTCCTCCTTTGTGAGCCCAGGGAGGCTGCTGCGGACAAGAGTGCCTCAAAACAGCCATGTGACCATTCCATACATGCTGCGGCCAACGGTTGCAGACTGGGTGCTCAATATCCGCTGCTGGAACTCCAACTGCCGGTCGTGCAGCAAATTCTGGCCGACAAGCGACAACTCGACACCCTTCACCGGCTTCCATGCCAAGCGGACGTCCAGGGTCACATAGCTGCCGACCGCCAGATTAGTGAGCCGGTCCACATAGCGCATCCAGAGGTCAAGCTCCACGTTGCGGGGAAGATCCAAGGAAGAACGGACCGAGAGTTGGTGGCGCGGAGCCTCCCCCTTGGGGTCCCAGGGAACGGTATCGGGATTTGCGCGTTCTTCGACAAATTCAAGGAATGTATAAGCGGTGCGCAGGCGCCACCAGGGGAGCAGATGCGCGTCCACCGCCAACTCGAAACCGCAGGTCTGGGCATTCCCGGAGTTTACGAGATATCCGGGGATAGCCACGTGGGGCGGGTCCGGAGCGGTTTCGAAAAACGGCTGCCCCTGGCTGTGGACATCGAGCCGGTGATAGATGTTGTAAAACGCTGCCGCATCAAAGGCGTAGCCTTCTGCGAGCTGCGCCCGGTATCCCAGTTCATAGGCGATGAGTTCGTCCGCCTTAAGGCGGTTTGAGCCGTTGAATTGAAAAAATACCGGGGGTGTCTGCTGCGAGGCCGGTGTGGGGGCGTACAGGGTAAACCCGTTCTCGCCGCGGGAAGGGGTTCTGATCGCTCGGGAAACGGCCATCCAGACGGAGTTGTGCCTGTCGGGGGTCCACAGCAAACGGGCGGTCGGCTGGACTTCAAAACCGGTATAGTCGTTATGCTCGAACTTGGAACCGAGAATGAGGTGGAGCCTGTCGGTGACCAGCGTGATATCATCCTGCACAAAGGCGCTGTAGAGCCGGTTATCCTGACGGTCGGGGCTGATGAACACATAGGTGGAATTGGCGATGGCGTCATGGGTGAAGCGATAGCCGAGTCCCCAGGTGATGTCATGATCGCTTCCCAGGGGAAAGCGGTTCTGGTAATCCAGGTCCAGGGTGTCGCGTTTTTCGCCGATGACGTAGAGTTCCTGCTCCGACCTGTCGTAGTAGAGTTGCAGTGACATGTCGGAGCGTTCTGAAAACTCCCGCTTCCAGCGCGACAGGATATTGCCGCCGAAAACAGGGGTTACGGTATTGTGCGTACTTGAGTCCGGCAGCATGTTGACGTAGGTTTCGCCTAATCTGCCGTCATAGACGTCCCCCTGCACCGTCAGGGTGTCTCGGCCGGTAGGGTTCGAGTCGAGCCGGAAGCCCCCCCGGATCATGTGCCAACTATCGGTGCCGTCGTTTCCATTGCTGTCCTTGAAATGGTCCCGTTCCAGGTATTTCGTGTACAACCGCAGATCGCTGTGGCTGCCGAGCGCAACCCCGTACCGGGCACTGCCGAAAGCGCGCTCCCTGGTGCCCCCGCCTGCGGATAACAGCCCGCCGGGGGTCTCGTCGGCCTGCTTGGTGATGATGTTGATGACCCCGTTAACCGCATTGGCGCCCCACAGGGCTGCACCGGGGCCCCGTATGACCTCGATGCGATCGATATCTTCCAGCACCGTATCCTGGCGGTCCCAGAACACCCCGGAAAACAAGGGGGTATAGACGACCCGGCCATCGAACAGGACCAGCATCTCGCCGGCAAACCGGCTGTTGAATCCCCGGGACGAGATGGCCCATTTGTTCGAATCGATCCGGGCAACGTCAAGCCCCGGGACCATGCGGAGCGCATCCGCGATGCTGGTCACCCCTGAACGCCTGATATCCTCCTGGGTGATGACGAAGACGGCCGCAGCCGAATCGGCCACCCGTTGTTCCTTTTTGGCGGCAGAGGAAACCTTGAGTTCCATCAGCGCCTCCAGGCTCAAGTCGGTCAGTTCACCCGAGCCGGCCTGGCTTTGGCCGCCCGGTCCGGCCCCCCAGGAGGTTGCGGCGGCAATGGAGAGGACCATGGCGACAAGAACCATACGTCCGATGGCCGTACCGGCATTCGAAACAGTTGGAATCAAATGGGGCCGAATCATAGTTTCATGTCTCCAACCAAAAATATTCAGTCGGCATTGCAGTACCATACAGCATTATTAATCGTTTTTAAATACCACGTTACAATTAATATGCATAGCGTAAACAAAAAGTCGCACGACAGTTTCGGGTGCAAACCGCGAACCGGCCCCCCCCCTGTTTTCATGAATCAGCCCCATTCTCCATCTGTGACTCTGGACCTCGAGGGATCACTCTGATAAGCTTCAGGTAAGCCGGAAAGCGTTTCCCGGCTCACCTTTGACTCGACAGGGAGAATCCCCGTGTGTCTGGCCGTCTTTGCACTGGATTACCATCCCCGCTACCGCCTCATCCTGGCGGCAAACCGGGACGAATTTTATGACCGCCCCACCCTGCCCGCAGCATTCTGGAAAGACTCCCCCCACATCCTGGCAGGACGCGACCTGCTCTGCGGCGGCACGTGGCTCGGCATCACCGCAGACGGTCGCCTGGCCGCGGTCACCAATTTCCGGGATCCGGCCCGCAATCTGGACACGCCCCGATTCTCACGGGGCGCCTTGACCGCCGGCTTCCTGACGGGGACGGCCCCTCCCCGATCATTTTTGGAAACACTGCACGCGAAACGGGCCGACTACAACGGCTTCAATCTGATCGTGGCCGACCGGGAAGAATTCTGGTACTGCTCCAACAGAGGCAACGCCGGCCCCCTGCGTGTTGCGGCGGGCATTCACGGCCTGAGCAACCATCTTCTCGATACCCCCTGGCCCAAGGTGACGACCTCCAAAGACTATCTGGCGTGCCTCATCCGGGACGACCGGGTCTCAACGGAGGAACTGCTGGAATTCCTTTCCGATGCCACCCCTTTCCCCGATCACCTGCTCCCCGACACCGGGGTCGGCCGAGAGCGCGAGCGCATGCTGTCGCCGCGCTTCATAGCCGGCGAGAGCTATGGCACCCGCAGTTCCACCGTCATTCTTGTGGAGCGTGAAGGCGTCATCCGGTTCGTTGAGCGCAGTTATGCCCCTGGCCGCCGGCTTATGCAAACCGTTGAGTTCAGCCTCCCCCCAGGCGACAAGCCGAGTCTCGACGCAGTGTTCTGAGCGCGCCGTTGGAGGGTCTGAAAAACAGAAGAGGCGCATCAAACGATGCGCCTCTTTGTACGTCAAACCTCAGGGTTCCCTTTTCCGGTCACGGCTCCTGGCAGACCCGGAAACCGATGTTGTCGTAGGCGTTGCCGGTTTCCGCAGAACCTCTGCCTGTGATGGACAACTCATTTTTCTGGCTGCGCCACGATCCGCCGCGCACCGAATGACCGGTCCCGGCGCTCGGCCCCTTGGGATTCATCTTGGGGCTGGCGGCATAGTAGTCGGCAGCAAAATAATCCTGCACCCATTCCGCTACGTTGCCGGACATGTCCTGAATGCCGAAACCGTTGGGGGCATATTTTCCCACCGGCGCGGTGCTCCAGTAGCCGTCGTTCTGGGACGGGTCGTTCCATTCGTAGATGCACTTCTTGTCGCAAAAGTTTGCGTAGCGATACAGATCGGCATCATTACTGGTGCCGGCATACTTCTCCTGCTTGCCCCCGCTCCGCGCTGCGAATTCCCATTCAGCCTCGGTGGGAAGCCGGTACTTTTTCCCGCTGCTGCGGGAAAGCCACGTGGTGAAGGCCTGGGCATCGTTCCACGAAACACAGACCACCGGGTCCTTTTTGCTCTGATAGAAGTCGGGATTTTTCCAGCTGGCTGCCGGATTCAGGGTTTCCTTGCCGGCGCTGATCGTGTAGCAGCCGCCGTTCTTCTCCGCATCGGTCACGTAGTTGCTGCTCTCCACAAACCGCTGGAACAACTCCCGGGTAATCTCAACCTTGGAAATACTGAAGGCATTGAGGCAGACTTCGTGGGGAGCGAGGGTATTGACGGAGGGGTCCCCCATCGTATAGCAGGCGCTGGGGATGGAGACGAGCTGCATGTTGAAGGTGGTATCCGTAACCTCCGTGGGGGTAACAACGGCAGGGGCAGGCAGGGCCTTGGCAGCCGGCGCCGGCGTTTCAGCCGGGGCGGCGGCCTTTTTCTGCACATCGGCAGCCCTCTTCAGGGGGACCTCCTGGGCCGTCTTGGCCTTGTCCTGGGGTTTCTTGGCAGCGGGCTTGGGCGCGGGGGGCGCAGACACCGCCTTAACCTCGCCCTTGGTGCCGCCAAAGGGGATGGTCACGCCCAGGGTATATTCGAAGGCGCTGGCATTGGCCACGACGTGCCGCACATCCGCCCGCAGCGCCAGCCGGTCGTACAGGAAGTATTTCACACCGCCGCCATAGTCGATAAAGCCCATCGTCTTTCTCGAAACAAGGGCCGAGGGGCCCGACATGTTGTACCCCCCGAGCCCGGCGGCCACGAACGGCACGAGCTTCTTGTCCGGCATGAAATGGTACAGCCCTTCGACGCCGTACTTGAAAATGGCGA
>NZ_VZRA01000008.1 GCF_008802355.1 Oryzomonas sagensis
CGCAGAGCAATGCTGGGCGCGACTACAAACCGAAGAGCCACCGGAGCGGCTGGCTGCAGATTCACCCGATCAAGGCTCAGGACAACCAGCAGCAATGCTATCGCTGCCATGACCAGAAATACTGCACGGCGTGCCACAGCAAACTTCCCCAGGCCGGCCTGAAATCGCTGGGCTTCAAATCCCACAACAGCCAGGCGGTGAACGGGAACAGATGGGGCATGGAGCATGCCACCGAAGCGCGGCGCAACCTGCAGGCATGCCAGACGTGCCATGCCGACGGCGACACCTGCAAGAAATGCCACAGCGCGACGACAGGCGGTGTGAACCCCCATCCGCGCGGCTTCAAGGGCGGCAACTACAAAGACAGAAGCGGCGGCAAGGTTTGCTTGCAGTGCCACCTGTCGGGAACCTTTTAGGTAATTACCAACCAGAGGGAGGAAAACTATGCAGATCAATAAGTTAAGCATGATGTTGCTGGGCGCGTTGTCTTGTGCCGTATTATTGAACGGCTGCGGCGCCAGCAGCAAAGAAGCGGGCGTGCTCCCAAGCGATGTGCCCAAGGTCGACGAAGCATTTTGTCTCGGGTGCCATAGCACCTGGATTGATAAAGTTGACGGTACGTCGATCGTTCAGGCGTATTTGGCTTCAAAGCATTTTGCAACCGGAGAGGTCGGTTGCCAGGATTGCCATGGCGGCGGTTCCCAGCATAACGGTGTCGGCCCCATGCCCTTTCCGAGTCCCGACTCCGCCGGAATATGCTATGCCTGCCACAACCAGCCAATTCCCGGCAATGCATTTAAAGATCCGTTTCTTTCCTTTGCCCCCGGCCATTTTTTCAATTATACCGCGGCGAACAACAGTTCTCCCACCACCACCAAGCAGGCTGAGTACGTAAGCAAAAACTACACGAATGCCTGCACAAGTTGCCATAAGCCGCACAATCCGGCACCCGGTGTGGAACACTTCGACTGGGCAGGGTCCGGTCATGGCGACGTTCAGGCTGAAGCGGCACGACACTATGATTTCAAAAATGTGTTTGCTGGTTGCGCCGTCCGCTGCCATACGGCAACCGGTTATATCAACTATGTAACGTCCTCAGACACAAACACCGCAATTTGGGCGGCTAGCGGCGACAAGACCCGTGAACCGGTCACGACCTGCAAATCATGTCACTCCAGCTACAATTTCAAAGGCAGTGTCCGCCAATTGAAGGCTTTTACTGCACCTTACACGGTTCCGGTGACATATCCGGACCACAACGCCTCCAACCTCTGCATGCGCTGCCATACGGGGACAACATCCGGCGCTTCGGTCGCGGCGCTGAGCAGCTACTCCGCAGCGGGCCAGACCTCGCACCATGCTCCGGCCGCCCAGGTCTTTTACGGCTTTGCCTTCCATTTCTATACTTCTCACGTTAAGTACAATACCGGTTACAACAGGGGCAAATCCTTTGGTAACTGGAATCATGGCCGGCTGGGGGTAACTAATCCGGCAACGGGTAGCAATTTTATTGCAACCGAGGGCGCAGTGGGTACTGCGACGGATTCTGGTTCGAACGGTCCTTGCGTTGCCTGCCATTATGGCAATGCAAGTGCAGTGGGCGCTTTCCCCAATAGAAGTTCTCATACCCTGGATCCTTTCGTAACAGCCAAATCGACGACGTTGACCAATGTCGGTTGTTACGGCTGCCATGGTGGTGATGGGAACCTGAGCGTACATGCTGATAATGAAAAGGCGAAGTTCGCTACCTACATGGATTTTGTCAACTTCACCCTGCAGCAGAACAATATCTTCGCAGACGTCAACAATCGCACCTTCTCGAGGGATGTCACCGTTAGCGGAACATTGCCGGTTACCCCTGCAAGCACCGGCTTCGGCAGCGGTACGCAGATCAAGTCATGGAATAGAGTCGGTCCTGTTTCAGGGACGCCATCGGCCAAATTCAACATGGGAGCGGCGTACAACTACTACCTGTTCGCCTCGGACGCTGGCCTGCATGTCCATAACCGCGGTTATGTGCGCACGGTTATGTTCGATATAGTCCAGTACCTGCAGACCGGCACCTTGAATCCAAATGTCGGCATCAGTTT
This sequence comes from Oryzomonas sagensis, assembly GCF_008802355.1. Taxonomy (NCBI): domain Bacteria; kingdom Pseudomonadati; phylum Thermodesulfobacteriota; class Desulfuromonadia; order Geobacterales; family Geobacteraceae; genus Oryzomonas; species Oryzomonas sagensis. The sequence continues at coordinate 2,091 of NZ_VZRA01000008.1, forward strand.
TACCGCCTATTCGACAGCCCACCCTAATCCTTCGGTCACCGTCAACGGTGTTGCTTACCCGGTAAGTATTAGCTCGGTGAAGTCGGCACTGCAGTCGGGCGGTAAACGTCGGGTGCCAAGCGTAGATAATGTTAATGGTTTTTACTAAAATTGGATTTTAGTCCATGATGTAATCCGACCCCGCCTCGAAAGAGGCGGGGTTTTTCTTGTTTTAGCTGGTGTGGCGTTATCATTTTCCGCGGCATCGAGATGAGACGTCTGGTGGAACGATTTTGCACTGCCACGCCGGGAATGTTCCGTATACATTATGTGCAATTTGTCTGCATCGGATTATAGTATTTAGAGTGAGAAGAGGCGTATCGGGCGGGGAGGTGCTACATCATGCAGGTACTTGAGGAATACAGTACCGTCAGCATCGTACTCAAGTTCACGCATATCATTTCATCCTGCATCTGGTTTGGGACCGTCGTCTGTATCGGGGTTCTGCTCTATCTCAACCATGAATCCGGCAGCACCGCGGAGTTGAACGCCTTCAACCTGGGAATCCACTATCTGGACAACTATCTGATCGGTCCGTCGGTGATCATCAGTATATTGAGCGGAGTATTTCTCTGCTTCTGCAAAAAACTGCAATTATTTGCCTGCCGGTGGGTGATCAAAAAATGGCTGGGCAGCCTGATTGCCGTGGCATTCGGCCTGATATGGCTTGCCCCGTGGTTGCGGGAGTTGGAGATCATCTGTAAGATCAACCAGTTCATGGTCTTTACCATACCCGGCTACTATCGCACCTATTACCTGAACCATATCAGTCTCGTGGTCCAGGAAATCATGTTGCTCTACCTGATTCTCATCTCCCTCTTGAAACCATGTGCCGACCATAAGAATTGCATCCACTGCCGGGAGCGCTTCGGTTACAGAAAAGATGAGTGACAAGCCGCTTTCGGCGCCTCTGCCGTTCCCTGACCCGGTGGGTCAGGGGGCTGTAATGACCAGACGGAATCCCACGTCATAGGTATGCACCTCCGGCGCCAGAGAACTGCGCACCGAAGCCCTGACACTCTTGGGGAGCATGAACCAGCCGCCGCCACGGATGACGCGGTTCGAGCCGGTTGAAGGCCCCTGGGGATTGTCCTTGATGCTGGAAAATTTTTCGTCATACCAATCGCTGACCCATTCCCAGACATTGCCGCTCATGTCGTAGATGCCCAGACCGTTGGGCCGCTTCCTCGCCACACGTTGGGTGCGGTCGCCCGAGGTGCTGAAGTACCATGCCACGGCCTCCGCATCGTTGCCGCCGCAGAATTTTTCGCTCTTGCCGCCGCTACGGCAGGCGTACTCCCATTCTGCCTCGGTAGGCAGGCGGTACTCCTTACCGCTTAGTTTGTTAAGCTTGCTGATGAACTCCTGCACGTCATTCCAGCTTACGTTCTCCGCCGGGCAATCGTCGCCGCAGCTCTTGAAAAACGACGGATTGTTCCCCATCACCACTTTCCATTGGTTCTGGGTCGTTTCCTGCTTTGCCATGCTGAAGTCGGAGACGCAGACATCGTGAGGCGGTTTTTCGTTGCTGGCGCCGTCGCCAAAGGTGTCGCCCATCTTGAAACAGCCGCCGGTGACGCGGGCAAACCGGATGCCGGTAGTGGCATCGGTATAATCCTTGGCAGCCTCTCCAAAGGACGGCGCTGCTGCAAGCAGGGGCATGAACCCAATGCAGGCCGCAACAAACAACAATTTTTTCATGACAATGCCTCCCTCCATTTCTTCTCAGCATCGATAGCTGCTCACGGCCCCAAGGGCGCGAATGCCGCAGCCGTATCCAGGGGGATGCGCCGCCGATGCCGCGCAGTTTACAATATGCCTTATTTTTGTCCTTTTTACATTATCAAAACTAGGGTTGAAAGTGCTATGGGAAATTGATATAGTTTCTAGACAAATTATTACGATGACATTGTCATGGCATCATTTCCGGAGGCGCTTCATGGATATTTCAGTACTACCGTTGTCCGCTGATAAGATGAAGGCAAAATTCAAGGACGAATCGCATCTCGGCTTTGGCAAGATATTTACCGATCGGATGTTTCTGGCCGAATGGAGTGCCGGTAAAGGGTGGCACGATGCCCGCGTCAAACCTTACGAGCCGTTCGTGCTCGACCCGGCTTGCCTGGTGTTTCACTATGCCCAGGAAATTTTCGAAGGACTCAAGGCCTACAAGTGGGATGACGGCAGGGTTGCCCTGTTTCGCCCCGAGATGAACGCCCGGCGTTTTCAAACCTCGGCGGAACGTCTCTGCATGCCCGAGGTCCCCGAAGATCTCTTTTTGAACGGCATCGAGAAGCTGGTTTCGCTGGAGCGCGACTGGATTCCCACCGCCCCCGGAACCTCCCTCTATATCCGGCCCGCCATGATCGCCGTTGAGCCGGTATTGGGGGTGAAAACCTCCGATCATTACTATTTCTATGTCATCGCCTCACCGGTGGGCGCCTATTATGCCGCCGGATTCAATCCGGTCAGCATCCTGGTGGAAGACAAGTATGTGCGCGCCACGCCGGGCGGCACCGGCGAAGCCAAGACCGGCGGTAATTATGCCAGCTCGATGAAGGCCGGCCAGGATGCCAAGAAAAGGGGATTCGATCAAGTGCTCTGGCTGGACGGCCGTGAACGGCGCTACATCGAAGAGGTCGGGGCCATGAATATGTTCTTCGTCTACGGCAACCACATCGTCACCGCCCCCTTGGCCGGTTCGATCCTTGCCGGTGTTACCCGCGACTCGGTGCTCAAGCTGGCCACGACCCTGGGATGCACGGTGGAGGAACGCCCCATCGATGTCAACGAACTGATGGCCGACTTCAAGAGCGGCAAGGTCACCGAGGCCTTCGGCAGCGGTACGGCAGCGGTGATTACGCCGGTCGGCAAACTCTGCTACAAGGACGAGTGCGTCTCGGTGGGGCAAGGGGTGGGGCGCCTGACCCAACGGCTGTACGATACCCTGACCGGCATCCAGACCGGCAAGATCGCCGATACGTTCGACTGGGTGCGTTTTGTAGCCTGAAAATGACTGAATCGGGGGAGCGGCACGTCAACCGCTCCCCCGGCCTATGAGGGTAACCATGTCCCCCAGGAACAAGGAAATGAAGCAGGCCTCCCCCAACCGGTTGTGCGGTTCGTGTCGCCGCACGTGCAAACAGGCGGCAAATGCCGTCGTTGCCAAGTGCCCCCGTTACTACCCCTTCAGCCGTACCACCCAGAAACCTGAATTTACATGGAAACAGCTCGACCTGGGCCTCTTTTAGGCTCCTCTCCGTCGGTACCCCGCGTGGCCGTCGGTCGCTGCTCCGGTTGCGGCCGGTGCGTGGCCGCCTGTCTGCTGCATGTGGTAACGCTTGAACAACAGGGATACCGCAAGGCGGCCCGCATCGTGTCCGCGGAGCGCTGCACCCGCTGCGGCGCCTGTGTCGCGAGTTGCCCCATCGGCGCACTCATTACGGACACCCCCTAGAACTTCACCAGCGGCCACAGGCTGGCGTAGTCGTCCGTCCAGGGCCGGGCCGCCGCCGGCGGTAGCGGCGCGAGCCTGCCCCGCAGTGCGGCATCGTTCATGAATTCCGCGTTCTTGGTGAGCAGTATCCAGTCGGCCTTGAAGATACCGTTTGGGCTATCGGCCGGCGAACTGACGGACGCCACGCGAAAGCCTTCCCGTTCTCCCTCGGTTCTGATGAGGGGGGGGAGGTCGAGGAAACGGTTGGTGACATTGATGGCGATGATGCCGTCAGGGCGCAGATGGCGGCCGTACACGGCGAAACATTCCCTGGTCAGGAGGTGGATCGGGATGGCGTCGCTGCTGAAGGCATCCACCACCATGATGTCGAATTGCTGCGGCCGCCCCGCTGCAAGTTCCGCTTCCAGCAGCAAACGCGCGTCGCCGGTAGCCGTCTCGATCCGGGCGGCGGAATCGGCAAGGTAGGAAAAACGTTCCCGGGCAATGGCGATGACCGCCGGGTTGATCTCATAAAAGCGGAACAGATCGTCCGGATGTCCGTACACCGCGATGGAACCGGTCCCGAGACCGATAACGCCGACCCGTAACGGCAGGCGGAGCGCGCGGCGCGGGTGGAGGAGCAGGGCAAGCCCGGCGCCGCTCCGGGGGCCATAGTACGACGTGGCGAGGCGGCGTCTCCCCGGTTCCACGAACTGGATGCCGTGGGTGATGGCACCATGCATCAAGGTCCGCATTTCGCCGGAGTTTTCCTGGTGCTTTACCACCCGCAGGACCCCGTAAAAATTGCGGGTGACCGTGTCGGTATAGGGCGTATAACTCAGCAGCGGGCGTGCCGTAGTCATGACGAGCAGAGCGATGCCGCAGCCGGCAAGCGGCAATAGCCAGCGCGGGGCGCGGCTGAAGAAGCCGCTTCGGCGCCAAGCGGCAACAACGGTGAGACAGATGGCCCACCACGTGACCGGATACTCCCAGAAGTTGGTGAAAAGGGCCGGCGCGGCCAGCGCGACGAACATGCCGCCCAGCGCCCCGCCTGCCGCTAGCGCCAGGTAAAAGGTCGTCAGGCGGGTGGGGTGGGGGCGGGAGCGCACCAGTTCGCCGTGGCAGACCATGCAGCCGGCGAACAGTGCGGCGAGGTAGACGACGACCTGCAGCGGCAATGACACCCTGGCGCCCAAAGCGAAGGCCGAGCAGGCGGGGACCAGAAAGCCGGGCAGAAGGATGCCCCACAGAACCCGGTTATAACTCTGGTCGTTGCGGAAACAGATAACGAAGCTGAGCAGGTAGAGGGCGAGGGGGGCCACCCAGAGAAAAGGGATCACCGCCACCTCCTGGCAGAGCTGGTTCGTTGTCGCCAGCAGCAGGGCGGAACCGCATGCCGAGAGCAGCAGCCAGAATAACAGGTCTACGGCTGAGATCGCCGGCCCGGTCGCATCCTCTCTCCGTTCAGGTTGACCGCCATTTGTGGCTATGGCGCCGCGAAATGTGCCGGAGAGAACCGGCCGCAGGACGCAGGCGGCACAGGCCAAGCTGTAGAGGCCGAACCCCCAGCTCCAGACAATGGCCTGATGCCGGAGGGAGAGCAGGGGCTCGACGATGAACGGGTAGCTTGCAAGGGCCAACAGCGAGGCGACGTTGGAGAGGGAGTAGAGCCGGTAGGGCGAATGCTTCGGAAAATCGTGCTGGAACCAGTGTTGAACAAGGGGAGCTGAGGCGCAGAGCGTGAGGTACGGCAATCCGACGGTGGCCGCCAGGAGCGCAAGGATCGTCGGTGCGGGGGGGCTCCCCGAAGCGGGTTTCCAGATATCCGCGGCGGGAGCGACCGGCAACAGGATGAGGGACGCGATCAGGAGCACGCCATGGAGGCAGGCCTGCCGCGTCCGGCTCAGGGTCGAGACGCCATGGGCATAGGAGTAGCCGGCCAAAAGCCCGACCTGGAAGAAAACCATGCAGGTCGCCCAGACGGCAGGCCCGCCGCCGAACCAGGGAAGGATGGAACGGCCGACAAGCGGCTGGAGTTGGAACAGGAGGAACGAACCGAGGAAGATCGTGATGGTATGCAGGGGCATCGCTTCCTCCCGAGGCTGTACCTCTTTCTGGGGTTCCTCTATCTCGAGCCAAACGCACGGAACGTTAGCGCATGCCAAGTCTCGTGAGCAGGATGCCGAGGAATTTGTTGATGGGATTGTTGCGATGCAAAAATGACATGACCGGCGGTTTCCGCACGCCGACCACGGCAAGCAGCGCAGCAAGTTCCGGATCAGGGGCGTGCTGGATCCCCTCCCTGAGAACCTTGAGGGCATCCTCTTTGTTTGGCCCCAACAGGTGGATGCGGGCAAGGTTCAGATAATGAACCGGATTGCCCGGCTCCTGTGCCAACGCCTCGCGGCACAGGGCCACCCCCTTTGTGACATGGCCCCGCTCCTTTGCCATGCAATAGGCGTAATAGGAGGCGCAGAGGGGGGTTGGCCGGGCCTCCATGGATTTTTCGAAATGCCCCAATGCCCTCAGGATACTGCCGGCCTCAAACAGGATCAGGCCGTTATCGAACTCCTTGCGCGCATCATTAGCGGCCATGCATAACTCCCGGTGGATGTTTGATGAAGATGTGGTCCGACCTTCCGGTTCTCACCCCTTGAAAGCCCTCATCATCAATTCAAAATCCTCCAGAAGCGCCTGCAGGTCTTCCTCATGCTCGATTTCCTGCTGGAGGATCTGCAGCACCATGTTGTGGGTGATGGGGTCCTTGTCCTTGGTCACCTCCAGAAGCCGGCTATAGACGCCGATGGCGCACTGCTCTCCCTTGATGTTCTGGTCGATGATGACCTTGACAAACGGATCGTCCGGGGCGTCGTAGCCGCAGTTGGTCAATTTGTACCAATCTTCCGGCTTGGTGACCGGGGTCCCGCCGAGTTGGATGATCCGCAGGGCGACCATATCGGCGTGCAGCAACTCCTCGGTGGCATGCTGGAGCAGTTCGGCCCCGACCGCATCCTTCATGGGGCCTTTCACCAGCTTGGCGCCCAGCCAGTACTGATAATAGGCAAACCACTCATCGCAAAAGGCCCGTCGTAACAGATCGATGAGTTCATCCACATCCATGCCGATGATTTCACGTGCTCTTGACCCCATGATGTCCTCCCTGCCATTAAGTATGTTGCAACGAAGCAGCCGCTATGATTGAAACGTGATCGTGTAGGGCAAACCTCCGTTCCATTGTATTGGAATGGCAGGTGGTTACGACCGGAAACCTCGTGCCGCCGTTCAGGGGATGGCGTGCATCGTACCGGTAAAGCTGCTTTCATCCGGTACGATGGCTCTGCTCAGCGGGTGTACAACGGCGGGACCGGGCGGGCGAGCCGGGCCAGCAGCAGCGACAGGGCAACCAGTACCAGGTTCTGTCCCACCGTCATCCAGGAAAGGGGGCGGGCAAGGTAGGAGCCGAAACAGCCGCAGTTGAGAATCGGTACGTTGCGCAGGAGCATGAAGGCGGCAAAACAGGCATAGACGCTATGCAGCACCAACGAGGTCCAGGCCGCCTGCCGCAGATGGCGCCCCCAAAAAAGCCATGAACCGACCACCAGTTCGACCCCGCTGATCATGATCGCCGCCGGCCAGTGCAGCCCCTGGGGAAAGATGTGATACGAATGCAGTACCGCTACGAAGCCCGACATGTTGCTCAGTTTGGCGATTGAGGCCGCCAGCAGGATCAGTCCGAGCACTATGCGCAATGCTGTTTTCATGATGGCTCCTTTTGGGGGCTCATAACATATTGTAAAATGGACATGTAGCACGATTTTGCGCCAATGTAAATCCGCCATTCTGCGAACTGTCGCATGGCAGGGGGCGGGGGCCTGTTTGACAATGTCGTCCGCCATCCCTATACTGGCCCCACAAAAATGTGCAGGAGCAACCATGAACAAACAGATATATGTCATCGGGCACAAAAATCCCGATACCGACTCCATAGCGGCGGCCATCGGCTACGCGGAGTTGAAGAAGCAACTCGGCCATGCCAACGTCAAGGCTGCCATGGCGGGCTCGCCCAATCCCCAAACCCTGTATATCCTTGGCCGCCTCGGCATTGAGCTGCCGGTTTACCTGGCCGATATTCACCCCAAGGTGCGCGACGTCATCAAACGCCAACCGGTCACCGCCGGGGCGGAGATGCCGCTCAGGGAGGCCTTGGCGCTGTTCCATCGCCATAGCATCAGGGTGCTGCCGGTGGTGGATGGGGCGAATGCTCCCATCGGTATTGTCTCCCTTCTCAAGTTGTCGGAAAAATATCTGGTGGCGGGCTCCGACCGCAAACGGGGGGTGGACAGCTCGCTCTCCGCTCTGGCCGGCAGCCTGGATGCAACCTTTCTGTCCGGTGCCGCGTCGGACGAACTGGAACACCTCCACCTCTTCATCGGCGCCATGGAAGAGAAATCCTTCCTCTCCAGAATTGCCGGTTATGACCCGGCGACCATGCTGGTCATGACCGGGGATCGCCCCTCCATCCAGCAGGCGGCCATCGACAAAGGGGTGCGGATTTTGGTGGTGACCGGTGGTTTGGCGGTCGGGGACGATCTGGTCGCCAAGGGGAGGGAGGCCGGCGTCGCAATCCTTTCGACGCCCCACGACACCGCCACGGCCGCCTGGCTGGCCCGCCTCTCCACGCCTCTGGCCTGCTTCATCGAACCGGGATTTGAGCGGGTCGGCGTCGGCGAACCGCTGGAACACCTGCGCCTCAAGCTGCTCCACTCGGGCGAGCCTGCGGTGGTGGCCGTGGAAGAGGACGGTTCCATCGCCGGGGTCGCCACCAAGTCGTCGCTTCTCGCCTCTTGCCCCTATGCCCTGATCCTGGTGGATCACAACGAACTGGGACAGGCCGTGCCGGGGGCGGAGACGGTGGAGATTCTGGAGGTGATCGACCACCACAAGCTGGGCAATCCCCCCAGCAATCAACCGATTACGTTCATGACGGCCCCGGTGGGGAGCACCTGCACGGTGGTTGCGACCCTCTACCGGGAACGGGGACGGGAGCCGGAAAAACCGATCGCCGCCCTGCTCTTGGCCGGTATCATGTCCGACACAGTCATACTCAAGTCTCCCACCACCACCGAACGGGACCGGGAGATGGTGGCCTGGCTGGAAGAACGGGCCGGCCTGGACCACGTGGCTTTCGGCAGGGACATCTTTTCCTCGTGCAGCGGTTTCAAGGCCTATGGATCGTTGGAAAAGGCCGTACGCTCCGACTTCAAACACTTCACGGCCCACGATACCCTTTTCGGCGTCGGTCAGGTCGAGGTGGTCGGTTTCGACGAGTTCTACGAGATCAAGGACGATCTGCGCCAGGTGCTCAAACAGGTCAAGGAAGAGGAAGGGCTGCATATGGCGGGCCTGATGGTGACCGACATCTACACCGAAAGCACGCTTTTCCTGGTGGAGGGGAAAAACGAACTGGCCCATGTCATGGGGTATCCCCAGTTGGAACCCCGCCTGTATGAACTGAAAGGGGTCATGTCCCGCAAGAAACAGATGGTGCCCCACCTGTTGAAGGTGCTGGGGGCGCTCTGACCACCAGCCGTCGCGTAACAGAAACAGGCACTAAAATTACCTCTGGAGTTACCATAATGACGCAAAAGGCAATGCTCTGTCCCCGCTGCCGTCAACTGATCGGCAGCGAAGAATCCGTCTGTTCCTGGTGCGGGGCGCAACGTTCCAGTGCCTGGTGGCGTCCCACGGCCTGGGTGCAGGGCGGGGTCGATGGGGTCTGGCTGGTCAAGGCCATCGTCACCGTCAATATCATCATCTATGCATTCTCCATCATCCTCAGCATGGGGCGCGGAAATGCCGCCGGCCTGTTGAGCATGCTCAGCCCGGACCAGATGAGCCTTATGCTGCTGGGGGCGACCGGAACGGTGCCTATCGACGGGTACAGCGGATACTGGACGGTGATCACCGCCAACTACCTGCATGGCGGCATTCTGCACCTTATCTTCAACCTGATGGCGCTGCGCCAGATAGCCCCCTGGGTCACCCAGGAGTACGGGCCTGGCCGCATGTTCGTCATCTATACCCTGGGGGGCGTCTGCGGCTACCTTGTTTCTTACTTGGCGGGGGTTCCCTTTACCATCGGCGCCTCGGGGGCCATTTGCAGCCTCATCGGTTCGCTGCTCTACTATGGCCGCAGCCGTGGCGGCGTCTACGGGGCCACGGTCTTCCGGGAGGTTAGCGGCTGGGTGTTCGGCTTGGCGCTGTTCGGCTTCATCATGCCGGGCATCAACAACTGGGCCCATGGCGGCGGTATTATCGGCGGGATCGTACTGGGGCTGCTTTTGGGGTATGATGAGCGCAATAGGGAGAACGCCTTGCATAGGCTCCTGGCACTACTGTGTGCCGCTACCACGGTGGGGTTGCTTGGGTGGAGGATTTTGGTGCTCGTCGCCCTCGGGGGCGGTCATTGATGTTGGATGTTGGTGCATCGAGAGGGACAACAGAGAGGGAGTAGACCATGAAACGATTGCTGGTGGTCATGGCGCTGATGCTGGCATCCAGCGCCCAGGCCGATGTCTATAAGTGGATCGATGGGCGGGGGGTGGCCCACTATACCAACAAGGAGTACGAGATTCCCGCGCGTTACAAGGCCCGGGCAAAGCCTCTGCACATCGAGGCGGTCCAGGCCGGAGCACCGGCCACATCCCCGGCACCTCCCCAGCAGGCCGCGCCCGCGCAACCTCCGGCCCAACCACCGGACAAGCAACCGGTGTCCTCCCCCCCTGTCGCCCCGTCGTCCCCTGCGCCACAGCCGGTCGTCACCCCGGCCGGAACGCCGCCGGCGCAGAGCGTCCCGATCCAGCCGAGAGTGAGGCGCAGGATTCATTCAGGGGAGGAGTAACCCGGTTACTGGTGAGAAGATGTATGGATGGATGCGCCCGGACACACCAAAGGGTTAGCCTGACGGCTAACCCTTTGGTGTGTCCGGAGAGGGAATATATGGAAATTACTTGAGGTTGCCCAGATAGTCGACAATAGCCTTGAGGTCGTCGGCCGGCAGGTCGGCGAAGGACGGCATGGCGGTTGAGGGGTTTTGCTTTTTGGGATCCTTGATGAAATCCTGGAGGCCGGCAGCATCTTTCCGGGAGGCGATGGCTGTCAGATCGGGGCCGACCACGCCGCCCTGATCCTTGATCTTGTGGCATTGGGCGCATTTGGCTTTGAAAAGTTGTTCTCCGGTCAGTTTTTGTGCCGGGGCTGACGCCGTCTGTTCGGAGGGCTTTTCCACCGGTCTGTTGGCGTCATTCTTGGTACAGGCCGCGGTTGCGGTCAGAGCAAACAGTGCAGCGAGTAAAATAAGGGCATGGTTGCAGCGCATGGGGCATCTCCTTTTCTGCTGATAATACAGATTTTATACACTCTATTCCAAACCCGGGCCGGCGGCAAATGTGTATACCGCTGCCGCGGCCCATTCGCGGGGGCGTTTTTGCCCTTTGTTGTTCTAACACGATTTGACAAAGAGAACTTCACGGGTAGCATCTCCTGAGAGGAATTCATTTCATTCAAGGAGCAACAGCATGAAAATGTCCGTGGCAACTCTCACCCTGTTGGCCGTGTCGGTAAGTAGTGCAATGGCAGCCGTTTCACCCTCCCCCGAGCGGGGCAAGGAGCTGTTCAACAGCGCCGCCCTGGGGACGAACGGTAAAAGTTGCGCCAGTTGCCATCCTGGGGGCAGTGGGCTGGAAAAGGCCGCTGCCTCTGCCCCTAAAAAACTTGAAAAGGTTGTAAACCAGTGCATTGTGAAAGCGCTCAAGGGAAAGGCCCTCCCGGCCGGTTCTCCTGACCTGGCTTCACTCGTCTCCTACCTGAAGACACTCTCCCCCGCCAAGACGAAATAGCGGGAAGGGAGCCAGCGTTCCCCGCAGGCGGTTCGCGTGCGGGACGCCGGCATGGGTGCGGATGGCAGCAAAGGGTACAAAAAAAGGCGGCCGCTTTCCGAAAAAGCGGCCGCCCTTTTTTGTACGTCTTACGCGGATGCGGCTAAAGCATGATTACTCCCAGGCGAAGGCTCCCATGGAGATAACCCCGTAGGTGAAGGCCCGGTGCAGCACTTTGCCCGTGTCTCCGGCCCCCATGGCGACAAACAGCGGCAGGAAGTGCTCCGGCGTCGGATGGTTTGCCTGGGCATGGGGCCCCTGCTCCCGATAGGCCAGGAGCGAATCCCGGTCATTGGTCTCCACGGCCTGGCAGAGCCAATCATCAAATTCCTTGGCATACGCCTGGGGCGGCTCATTGATGGCGCGTCCGAAAAAATCCCTGAGGTTGTGGGTCGCCGAGCCGCTGGCCAGGATCAGCACCCCCTCCTCCCGCAAGGGGCGGAGGGCCGCTCCGATTGCCGCATGGTGGGCCGGGCTCAGGTGCGGTTGCACCGACAGTTGAACCACCGGGATATCCGCGTGGGGATACATCAGTTTGAGCGGCACCCAGGCCCCATGGTCGAGGCCTCGTGTCTCCTCCCGGCTCGCTTCGATGCCGCGATTCTCCAGGAGTTGGGCGATGCGTTCGGCAAGAGCCGGGTCGCCCGGAGCCGGGTAGGTCATGCGGTAAAGTTCATCGGGAAAGCCGCCGAAGTCGTAGATCAGGTCCGGCTGCGTCGTATGGGCCGCCGTGGGAACGCGGGTGGTCCAGTGGGCCGAAATGCAGACAATCGCCCGCGGCCGTTCCATGGTGGCACCCAGTGTGAGCAGGAAGTCGCGGGTCGGTACCGGGTCGATCAACAGGGTGGGGGCTCCGTGTGAGATGAAAAGTGTCGGCAGGATTGGTCTCATGGTATTTCACCTCGTGCCATCCCCCTGAGGGCCGGGAAGCCGAACCGGTTCTCCGGCCCTCAGGGGGATGGTGTTACCGTGCCGAGTCGCAAGACCCGACGCTATTTTTTCTGCAGCAATTCCACTTCCAGGGTGATGGTGACCTCTTCGCCGACCATCACGCCGCCCGATTCTATGGCTTTGTTCCAGGTCAGACCGAAGTCCTTGCGATTGACCTTGGTGGTCGCGGTTGCACCGCGTTTGGTGTTGCCCCAGGGGTCTTTGTAGGCCTTGGTGGGGCCTTCCACGTCAAGCACCACTTCCCTGGTTATGCCGTGCAGGGTAAGATCGCCGTAGACTTTCAGTTTGTTGTTGCCAGCCTTTTTGACCTTTTTGGAGACAAAGGTCATGGCCGGGTATTTGGCCACATCGAAGAAGTCGGGGCTCTTCAGATGATCGTCCCGCTTGGTGACCCCGGTGGTGATGGAGGGGGTCTCGATGTTGACGGAGACCTTTGACCTGGTCACGTCCCTGTCGTCAATCTCCAGCGTGCCGTTGAAGTTACGGAACTCGCCTTTAACGTTGCTGACCATCAGGTGCTTGACCTTGAAGCCGACATTGGAATGATCCTGATCGATCGTCCAACTGGATGCTGCCGCCAAGCCGGGCAGGGCGAGGGCGATGATCATGCTGATGGCTGTGATGATGCGTTTCATGGTGATTCTCCTTTCAATGCAAGTGGTTTAAAGTAGTGTGATTGAATATCAAACTATCTGAATAAATTTTTTCGTTATCTGCTTTATCCCCTCCCTTCCCGTAAACCGAGTTTTTTGCACAGGGTACCCAGGGCTCCCTGCTCGTCGTTGGTAAGTACCTTCATTTCCGCAACAATTGCCGCCTCAACCCGGGCAAAGACCTCGTGGATCAACTCCAGCCCCTGATCGGTGAGCTGGATGGTCAGGTAACGCCGATCTTCGTTGATCCGTTCGCGCCGTACCAAACCTCTCTTTTCCAGGTTGTCGATGACCAGGGTGATGTTGCCGGTGCTCTTGAGGATCTTGGCCGCGATGTCCCGTTGGCACAATGGACCCTTATGCAGCAGCGCCTCCAACACCCCAAACTGGCTGATGGTCAGGTCGGCAGCCGCCATGTTGCGTCCCACGCGGCTGGTCACCGATTCCGCCGCGCGCATCAGTTTGGTGTAGGTGTTTAAAGCGCGATAGGTTGTGGTGTCGGTCGGTTTCATGGGCTCTTCTCGAATAATTACTTAATGTCATATTGTTTAATATTAAACTATACGAATCGCATCACCCTGTCAACATGTTTTTGCACTGCCCTGTCGTCGCTCTGAAACCGGGTGAGACGCCGTGCGGAAGGGGTTCTTGCCCCACAAAAGAACGGGGCAAGGAAACGTCTCGGTCGTCGTTCCTCGCCCCGTCGCTCGTAACGGTTATGGTCGGCGCAACCTCTGACGCTACTTTTTGCTCTTTTTGGCCTTGGCAAGCAGCAGGTCGCCAAATGTCCCCATCCCCTTGGGTGCCTCGTCCGCCCGGCGGCGGAACTCGGACAGGGTGGCCTCCTCCTCTTCGGCGGCCCGGGCCGCACCGGCCAGGCTCAGGGAGATGCGTCGCTCGGTACGATCCACACTCTCGACCTTGACCTCGATGGTTTCCCCCTCCTTGAGCACCTCGCGCGGGTGGTTGATACGCTTGCCTCCTCCCAGCTTTGAGATGTGGATCAGCCCGTCGATCCCGTCGGCCAGGGTGATGAAGGCGCCGAAAGGGGCGAGGCGCGAAACAACGCCGGTATGGAAGGAACCCTCGGGATAGGTCTGTGCCGCCAGGTCCCACGGGTTGGCCAGGGTGTCCTTGAGACTCAGGGAGACACGCTCCTTCTCCCGGTCTATGGTTTTGATTACCACCTTTATCTGCTGGCCGACGCTCAGAACCTCGCTCACCTCCTTGACCCTGCTCCAGCCGATCTCGGAGATGGGGAGCAGCCCTTCCAGGCCGCCGATATCCACAAAGGCGCCATAGTCTTGCAGGGAAGTGACCGTGCCGCTGACTGTCATACCTTCGCTGATGCCGGCCTGGACCTCTTCCCTGAGACGACGCTGTTCCTCTTCCAGCAGGGCGCGGCGGGAGACCACGATGTTGCGTCCCTTTTCGTCGTAGGCGGTGATGCGGAACGGCAGGCGGGTGCCGATAAACGCGGCCGGGTTGTCGGTGCGGCGCAGCGACATCTGGGAAAATGGGCAGAAAGCGCGGGTCGTACCGGCCAGCTTGATCTCGTACCCTCCCTTGATCTCCTTCTCCACCATCCCTTCCACCGGAACGCCGCTCTGGAATGCCTCTTCCAATTGGGCATTGCCCGATGCGCCGCCGCCGATCCTGGTGGTGAAGCGCATCTCGCCGTGGCTCGACGAGAGGAAATAGGCGGCGATGCTGTCGCCGATTTTTGCGGTCACATGACCATCCAGGTCCATGAGCTCTTTCACATCGACGACACCTTCGCCCTTTTGGCCGGTATCGATGAAGATCCATTCCGTGCCGACTTTCAATACCCGCGCCGTGACTTTTTGCCCCGGCTCCAGCCACCGGGTATGCTGTTTCGCACTCTGCTCGAACATCTCGGCAAAGCTTTCGCCTTCAGACTCATCTTCGTTTGGTTGTTCCTGGTCGTCGTTGTCTAGCATGGTCTCCCCGTTCGTGTGAATGATATCTCCCGCCCGATCGTTGCGCCGCCGTAATGGCGGTCATCGTTTGATCGTACTTAAGTATATTGCCATGATCTGTTTGGGATGCAAATGTATTTTGTGCAGGCACGAAAACGCCCCGCTGCGGATGGCAACGGGGCGGGGGACCGGGAGGTATGAGCGGTTGTCGGGACTCCCTACAGGCTCAGTTCCGCATGGCCCTGGTACAACTCGTCCCGCTCCCGGATCACGTCCTCGTTCTCCAGATATTCGTCGAAGCCCATGACGCGGTCGATCACGCCGCCGGGGGTGATTTCGATGATCCGGTTGGCAATGGTGGCGACGAACTCGTGGTCGTGGGAAGCGAACAGCACCACCTCCGGGTAGGCGATGAGCCCGTCGTTCAGGGCGGTGATCGACTCCAGATCCAGGTGGTTGGTCGGCTCGTCCAGAATCAGCACGTTGGCGCCGGAGAGCATCATGCGGGACAACATGCAGCGTACCCGCTCGCCGCCGGAGAGGACCGAGGTCTTCTTCATCGCCTCATCGCCGGAGAAGAGCATCCTCCCCAGAAACCCCCGGGCAAAGGTTTCGCCCTCGGTGGGGGGCGAATACTGCCCCAGCCAGTCGATCAGGCTCAGGTCCTTCTCGAAATAGCTGCTGTTCTCCTTGGGGAAATAGGTGCTGGTAATGGTCACGCCCCAGCGGAACGAGCCGCTGTCCGGCTCCAGTTCGCCGGCCAGGATCTGGAACAGGGTGGTACGGGCCAGACCGTTGCCCCCGACAAAGGCGACCTTGTCGTTCTTGCGGATGATCAGGTCCAGGTTGTCCAACACCTTCACCCCGTCGATCTCCTTGGTGAGGCCTGATATCTCCAGGATGATGTCACCGCAGGGACGTTCCGCCTTGAACATGACGTGGGGGTACTTGCGCGACGACACCGGCATCTCCTCCAGGGTGAGCTTGTCCAGGAGCTTCTTGCGCGAGGTGGCCTGCTTGGCCTTGGAGGCGTTGGATGAGAAGCGCTGGATAAATGCCTTCAGCTCCTCGGCCTTCTCCGACACCTTGCGGTTCTCGTTCTGGCGCTGCTTCAGGTTCAACTGGCTGGCGTGGTACCAGAAGTCGTAGTTGCCCACGTAGACCTGGATGCGGCTGAAGTCGATGTCGGCGGTATGGGTGCAGACTTGGTTGAGGAAGTGGCGATCATGGGAGACCACGATCACCGTGTTGGTGAAGCGGAAGAGAAAATCCTCCAGCCAGGAGATGGACTTTAAGTCCAGGTTGTTGGTCGGCTCGTCCAGAAGCAGCACGTCCGGATTGCCGAACAGGGCCTGGGCCAGCAGCACGCGCACCTTGTCGCCCCCCTCCAACTCCTTCATCTTTTTCGTGCGGAGTTCCTCGGGGATGCCCAGGCCGTTCAGCAGCACCGCTGCCTCCGACTCGGCCTCGTAACCGTTCATCTCGGCAAAATCGGCCTCCAGCTCCGCCGAACGGACGCCGTCCTCCTCGCTGAAGTCGGCCTTGGAGTAGATCGCCTCCCGCGCGACCATGATCTTGTACAGCTCTTCATGCCCTCTGATAACCGTGTTGAAGACCGTCTCCTCGTCAAAGGCAAACTGGTCCTGACGCAGCACCGCCAGGCGCTCCCGGGGACCGAGGGCGATTTCCCCCTTGTCAGGAGTAATCTCCCCTGAAAGGATCTTGAGGAAGGTGGACTTGCCGGCGCCGTTGGCCCCGATCAGGCCATAGCAGTTGCCTGGCGTAAATTTGATGTTCACGTCCTTGAAGAGGATGCGTTTGCCGTAGGAAAGTGCAACATTTGAAGCGGTAATCATGTGTATCGGTTCCTTTCGAACAAATAAAAAACCACAGGGGCGATCCCTGTGGCTCAGGTCAATTAATATTTATATCATCATTGCCGCCTCAACAGCAATCGTTAATTCAGCGTTTCCTCCCCTTGGTCATTCGGGTCAGCAGGCTGTCCAGGGAGGAGGCAAAGCGCTGGCGGTCGGTCGCACCGAACTGGCCCGGCCCTCCCTGCACCACGCCCGCATCGCGCAGTTCCATCATCAGGTCGCGCATGGAGAGGCGCTCGCCTACATTTTCCTCGGTGTAGAACTCGCCCCGCGGGTCGAGCCCCACCGCACCCTTGGCTACGATCCGTGCCGCCAGCGGGATATCGGCGGTTATGACCACGTCTTCCGGGGTGGCTTGTTCGGCAATGTAGTCGTCGGCAACGTCAAAGCCCTCGCTCACCACCACCGAATCGATCAGGCGGGAATGATGCTTCGCCAAGCTGGTGTTGGCCACCAGGCAGACCGGAATCTCCAGACGTTCCGAGGCCCGGAAGACGATCTCCTTGATGACCCGCGGACAGGCGTCGGCGTCGATCCATATGCGCATGGGTGCTCCGTGGTGAAAATGGGATGAGGGGCAAGACTACCACAGATACGGCCCGATGTCCCATCTAAAGAGAATCATGGCACGGTGTTGGCCGGGGTCCTCGTGTTGTTCTTTCCACAACGGCCCACGGTTACATGTAATTTGAGTTACGCCGGTCGTGACCTCAGGCGATTGCTTGTCCGGAAACTTGTGATAGAATTACAAACAGTAACGAAGTCGTTTCAGCATGGTTGCCGTGCCGAGGCACGGGGGAGGCATATGCAACAGGGCGCATCTACCGGATTTACCCCCGGAAACCGCATGCAGCGCTTCGGTGCCGTCATTGCGGTATTCTGGACACTGCTCGTGGCGTACTCGCTGTACTGGGATCACCGGCAACATCGGGAGGACGTGCTGTTGCTCGGCAAGATGCAGAGCCAGGCCTTCTTCGAGAAGGATCTCCTCTACCGCCGCTGGGCATCCCGCCATGGCGGCGTGTACGTGCCGGTGACGGAATCCACCCAACCCAATCCCTACCTGTCCCGCATCCCCGAGCGGGATATCACCACCCCCTCCGGTAAACGGCTGACCCTGATGAATCCGGCCTACATGACGCGTCAGGTGTTTGAAATGGCCCAGGAGTACAGGGGGACCGGCCGCGGCCATATCACCAGCCTCAAACCGATCAGGGCCGAGAACGCCCCCGACCTCTGGGAAAGGGGGGCGCTGCAGGCGTTCGAACGGGGGGGTACGGAGGTCGGCGAGATAGAGCATATCGACGGCAAACCGTACTATCGCTACATGAAGTCGCTGTTGGCCGAGAAACCCTGCCTCAAGTGCCATGCCCCCCAGGGGTATCATGGGGGGGAGGTGCGGGGAGGCCTGAGCGTCTCCGTCCCCCTGGAACCAATCTATGCCATGATGGCCAGGGAGATGCGGGGGGTATATATCAACCACGCCTTCATCTGGTTGCTGGGTCTGGGGGGCATTGGGTTCGGGACCCGCAGACTGGGGCGCATAACCACGGAGCTTTATGAACAGACCGTGGCGCTGGAGCATGAGATAGAAGAGCGTGAGATGGCCCAGGAGACGCTCCAGGAACAGACGATCGTCCTGGAGGAGGAGATTGTCGAGCGGAGGCAGATCGAGGAAACGGTGCGCCTCAGCGAGGAAAAATTCTCCAAATCCTTCGACAACGCCCCCATCATCATGACGATCAGCACGGTTGAGGATGGCCGCTTTCTGGATGTGAACAAAAAATTCGTCGAGCTATCCGGCTTCAGCCGCCAGGAAGCCGTGGGCAGGACATCGCTCGAGCTTGGCTGGATCACGCCGGACCAGCGTCAGGTGCTAGTGGCCGAATTGGGGGAAAAGGGGCGCACCTCGGGCGTCGAGTTGCGGTTGCGCTCAAATGCCGAAAACTACATCACCTGCAGGTATTACGGCGAACTCATCACGGTTGACGGCCGCCAGTGCCTGCTTTCACTGGCCCATGACATGACCGAGCAGAGGGCCATGGAGGAGCAGCTCCGGCAGGCCCAGAAGATGGAGGCCATCGGCCAGCTTGCGGGCGGCGTGGCCCATGACTTCAACAATGTGCTCACGGTTATCATGGGGTATTGCAATCTGTTGCAGATGGACCCGAAGCTGGATACGCACCAGCGTGATGAGGTCGAGCAGATTATCGCCTCTTCCGAGAAGGCGGCCCAGTTGACCCGCGGGCTGCTTACCTTCAGCCGCAAAGAGGTCATGGATTTCAGGTCGGCCGACCTCAACGGTATCGTGCAGCATGTCCAGAAATTCCTCGCCCGGGTCATTGGCGAGGATATCCAGCTCAGAACCGTCTGCAACCGCCCTGAGATTGCCGTGCGCGTGGATAGCGCCCAGATCGAACAGGTCCTGATCAACCTGGCCACCAACGCTCGGGATGCCATGCAGATGGGGGGGCTGTTGAACATCGAAACGAACACCCTGGATGTTGACGACTCCTTTATCCATACCCATGGCTACGGTACGCCGGGCCGGTATGCCTGCATAGCGGTTTCCGATTCCGGCTGCGGCATGGACGAACAGACCCGCAAGAGGATCTTCGAGCCGTTTTTTACCACCAAGGAGCAAGGCAAGGGGACCGGCCTCGGCATGGCCATCGTCTACGGGATCGTCAAGCAGCATAACGGTTTTATCACTGTCTACAGCGAACCGGGACACGGCACCACCTTCAGGATATATCTGCCGCTGAGCGACGAAGGGCAGGGGGCGCGGGAAGAAACGGGGGAACCGGTCGCTCCCGACGGCGGGACCGAAACGATCCTTGTGGCCGAGGACGAAGCTGGGGTGCGCAGGCTTTTAGAAGACATCCTGACCCGGTACGGCTATCAGGTGATCCTGGCGGAGGACGGACAGGAGGCTGTCGAGAAATTCATGGCAAACCGTGGTAAGATTCACTTGGTCCTCACGGATATCATCATGCCCAGAAAGAGCGGTCAAGAGGCCGTTGCAGAGATCAGGCGGCTGCAGCCGGGCATAAAGGTGTGTTATGCCAGCGGATACACTGCGGATTTCATTCGGAATCGCGGCGTGGATGATGAGGGGATCGAGCTTATCATGAAGCCGGTCCAGTCGCAGGAACTCCTGTGGAAGGTGCGGGAGATATTGGACAGCTAAGGGGAAATGCGGCGCGGCTGTCCCGATGGCGGCACCGCGGCCAAGCGAGCCGCCCGAAACAGCCGGGCGCGGAGGAGGGGGCATGCAACTGGAGATTCATAACGTCAAGATCGACTATCCCGAAGGGTGCAACATCATCCTCGGCCAGACCCACTTTATCAAGACTGCCGAGGACTTGTACGAGGCCATCGCCACCACGGTGCCCCAGGCCCGTTTCGGCATTGCCTTCAGCGAGGCGTCCGGCCCCTGCCTGATCCGAACCGAGGGGAACGACGACGGGCTGATCAAGGGATGCGCCACCGTGCTGAAGGCCATCGGCGCCGGCCATGTCTTCTGCATCCTGCTGCGGGACGCCTATCCCATCAACATCCTCAACCAGGTAAAAAATTGCCCCGAAGTCTGCTGCGTCTATTGTGCCACGGCCAACCCGCTCCAGGTCGTCGTCGCCTCCACCATGCAGGGATGGGGCATCCTCGGGGTGATCGACGGTTGTGCCCCCAAGGGGGTGGAATCGGTTGAAGAGCGCCAGCAGCGGCACGGCCTGCTGCGCACGATCGGCTACAAGCTGTAATGACAGGACAGGGACGGAAGGTGGGGCGCGTGCTGGCGGCATTGCTGCTGGCGGCGCTCGGGGTCTTGCTGGGTGCGACCGCTCAGGGGAAGGGGGGACGCAGGATGGAAGCGTTGACCATTTCGAGTCCGGGCTTTAGCCATGGGGAGGCCATACCGTCCCGCCACACCTGCGATGGGAACGATACCAGTCCCGCCATCGTCATCGGCAGGGTGCCGCAGGCCACCCGGAGCCTGGCGTTGGTCATGGACGACCCGGATGCGCCCCTGGGGGACTGGGTGCACTGGGTGGTGTGGAACATCCCGCCCCAGACGCGGGAGATCCCCGAGCACGGCCTGCCGCCCCAGGCCAAACAGGGGAAGAACGACTGGCATCGGAACAGTTACGGCGGCCCCTGCCCGCCGTCCGGGACCCACCGCTATTTTTTCAGGGTCTATGCCCTGGACACTACGCTGCATCTCGGTGACTCCACCGCCAAGGGCGACCTGGAGCGGGCCATGCAGGGGCATGTCCTGGCCAAGGGGGAGTTGATGGGGACGTACAAGCGGCGGTGAGCGAGCGGGATTTTGCCGTTTATCGAAATTTTAGTGCACACGACAAATGGCCACAGTCCCCTGTGGCCATTTGCGTTGCCATCGTATCAGTTAATCTCTACAAACCAAGCTGTTTGAAGAAGTCGTTCCCCTTGTCGTCCACCAGGATGAACGCCGGGAAGTCCTCCACTTCGATCTTCCACACCGCTTCCATCCCCAGTTCCGGGAAGTCGATGCACTCGACCTTTTTGATGTTCTCCTCGGCCAGGACCGCGGCCGGGCCGCCGATGGAGCCGAGGTAAAATCCGCCGTACTTCTTGCAGGCGTCCGTAACCTGCTGGCTGCGGTTGCCCTTGGCGATCATGATCATCGCGCCGCCGTGGGATTGCAGTTCGTCCACATAGGAGTCCATGCGGCCGGCGGTGGTGGGGCCGAAGGAGCCGGAGGGCTTGCCCGCCGGGGTCTTGGCCGGGCCGGCGTAGTAGATCGGGTGCTTCAGCAGGTACTCGGGCAGTGCTTGGCCTTTATCCATGATCTCTTTGAACTTGGCGTGGGCGATGTCGCGGCCCACCACGATGGTGCCGGTGAGCAGGAGCGGGGTGGACACCGGGTGTTTGGTCAGTTCCGCCAGAATCTCCTTCATGGGGCGGTTCAGGTCGATCTTGACGCCGTGGCCGTGCTTGCCGCGGTACTGCTCGGGGATCAGGCGGCCGGGGTTGCGGTCCATCTCCTCCACGAACAGGCCGTGCTTGGTGATCTTGGCCTTGATGTTGCGGTCGGCCGAGCAGGATACCGCCATGCCCACCGGGCAGGACGCGCCGTGGCGCGGCAGGCGGATGACGCGCACGTCGTGGGCGAAGTACTTGCCGCCGAACTGGGCGCCGATGCCCAGCTTCTGCGCCGCCTCAAGGAGTTTCGCTTCCAGTTCCAGATCGCGGAAGGCCTGGCCGTGCTCGTTCCCCTGGGTGGGGAGGCCGTCCAGCTCCTTGGCGGTGGCCAGTTTGACGGTCTTCATGCAGGCGTCGGCGCTGGTGCCGCCGATGACGAAGGCGATGTGGTAGGGAGGGCAGGCGGCGGTGCCCAGGTACTTCATCTTTTCCACCAGGAATTTTTCCAGTTTGCCCGGGGTGAGCAGGGCCTTGGTCTCCTGGAAGAGCATGGTCTTGTTGGCCGAGCCGCCTCCCTTGGCCATGAACAGGAACTTGTAGTAGTCGCCGTCGGTGGCCGCGATGTCGATCTGGGCCGGGAGGTTGGTGCCGGTGTTGACTTCCTTGTACATGTCCAGGGCCACGGTCTGGGAGTAGCGCAGGTTCTCTTCGGTGTAGGTCTTGTAGACACCCTTGGAGATCCACTCTTCGTCCTTGACGCCGGTCCAGACCTGCTGGCCTTTCTTGGCGACGACCGTGGCGGTGCCGGTGTCCTGGCAGACCGGAAGTTCGAACTGGGCGGAGATCTCGGCGTTGCGCAGGAACGCCATGGCGACCCCTTTGTCGTTCTGGGAGGCTTCGGGATCGGAGAGGATCTTGGCCACCTGCTCGTTGTGCGCGGGGCGCAGCAGGAACGAAACGTCCCGCATGGCCTCATTGGCCAGAACGGTGAGCGCCTCGGGACAGACCCTGATGACCTGCTTGCCGGCAAACTCGGCCAATTCGACGTACTTTTCGCTTCCCTCGATCTTGCGGTACTTGGTTTCATCTGTGGCAAGGGGGAAGAGTTCCTGATAAACGAACGGTTTGGTGGACATGAATGTGGTTCTCCTTTCGTTGCCGGAAATTCGGCTTTGTTACGATTGATTGGATGCCGAGTGAAAAGTGTTTTGTATACAGGACGCAATGGGCGCATCTTAGTGAAAAGTACGCCCTTTGTCGAGAGCTAAGTTTACGACAAAACAGGTGATAAAAATTGACAGATTTAGTGGGCCTATGTTAATCCTGTACCACAATTTTCAACTGTTTGTACGGGAGTTTCACCATGTTCAAGAACCTGCGCGAGGATATCAACTCCGTCTTTGAACGCGATCCGGCCGCCCGCAATGCCATGGAGATCATCTTCTGCTATCCCGGCCTGCACGCCCTTTGGATATACCGTATTGCCCATTGGTTCTGGATCAACAAGCTATTTTTCCTGGGGCGTTTCATTTCCCATGTGGGCCGCTTCCTGACCGGCATCGAGATCCATCCGGGCGCCAAGATCGGCCGCAAGTTTTTCATCGACCACGGCATGGGGGTGGTGATCGGGGAAACGGCCGAAATCGGCGACAACGTGACCCTCTACCACGGCGTGACCCTGGGCGGGGTGACCTGGGACAAGGTCAAGCGTCACCCGACCCTGGGCGACAACGTGGTGATCGGATCGGGGGCCAAGGTGCTGGGACCGTTTACCGTCGGCAAGGGGGCCAAGATCGGCTCCAACTCGGTGGTGGTCAAGGAGGTCCCGGAAAACGCTACCGTGGTCGGCATCCCCGGTCGGGTGGTCATGGCCCAGGAAAAGAAGGAAGAGCTTCGCCCCGACCTGCAACACGACCAGCTGCCCGACCCGGAGGCCAAGGCGATTTCGTGTCTGTTCGACCAGATCCGCGAGTTGGAGAAGAAGTACGCCACCCTGGCCGAGGAACACGAGGCGCTGAAAAAGAAAATCAACGGCTGATCCGTCTCCCCTCCGTCAGACCGGAGGGGGAGCGGGGTGTGTGCCGCTGTGCAATAAAATTCGAGAAAGCTGCGCAATGATCAAACGACAAACCACCATCAATCGTATCTTCAAGATCACCGGCATCGGGCTGCATACCGGCCAACCGGTCAACCTGGAGTTCCTTCCCCGCCGCGAGTTCGGCATCGCCTTTGTCATCAACGGCCAGATGATCCCGGCCCGCTACGACATGGTGGCCGACACGCGCCTCTCGACCCTGATCGCCAGGGAGGGGGCATCGGTTTCCACCATCGAACACCTGATGGCGGCCTTTTACTTCTCCGGCATCACCAACTGCCTGGTGTACATCGACGGCCCCGAGGTCCCCATCATGGACGGCTCGGCCTGGGAGTTCTATCAGGGCATGTGGAAAGCCGGCGTCTACGAATTCCCGGAAAACGGCGTCTATCTGAAGGTGCTCCGCCCGGTGGAGGTCACCCGGGAAGACGCGTTTCTGCGGGTCAAGCCGCTCAATACCCTGGAAATCACCATGTCCATCGAGTTCCGGGCACCGGTCGGCAAGCAGAAGAAACGGGTCACGGACGTGGAAAACGCCTTCGCCATCATCAATTCCCGCACCTTCGGCTTCATCGAAGAACTGGAGGCGATCCGCCAGGCGGGTTTGGCCAAGGGGGCGACCCTGGACAATGCCGTGGCGATCGGCGAGGACAGCATCGTCAACCCCCACGGCCTGCGTTACAAGAAGGAGCTGGTCAATCACAAGATTCTCGATCTGATCGGCGATCTGTACACCAGCGGCTACCGCATCCTCGGCAAGGTCGAGGCCAACAAGACCGGCCATTACCTCAACAATCTGCTGCTGAAAGAGATCTTTTCAGACCCCGCCAATTACGCCATCTACTGAAACCCCGGATTGAGCGGGTTTCGCTTTGCTGCTCGACGCCTTTAAGGTTTTTGAAAATCGTAGCGAGGAGGCTGGTATGCAAGGCGCAAGCGAGCGAGAAGGCGAGGCGTACCCGTCGGTACGTTGAGCCTTTGAGCGAGTGGCAACGCCGCAGACCAGTCCCGCAGTAGATTTTCAAAAACCTGCTATTGTCCCAGTATGACCTCTCCCGTATCCGTGAACAGCTTCACCGGCAGTTCAAAGACCCGCTTGAAGATATTCAACGCTCCCCTGGCCATGGACTTGACCGGAATAGCGCTCACCTGTGGATCGGACCATTTGCCCTTGGCCTCGAAATAGGCCGTTACCACCGATTTGCCCTTGCCGGTCAGAAGCCAGCCTACCACCGGGATGCGGTTGACGATCTTGTCTACGGTCTGGAGCGGCTGGACGCCGATGGTGAAATTGAGTTCCTCCCTGACCATGTCCGCTCGGCCGATGACCGAGATGTTCATGGCGTCGCTGTTGATAAAGAGGTTTTGGGTCGAAATGCTGCCGTCGCTGAAGGCGAAGCTGCCATGGATGTCCTTATACGGCATACCGTCCGACACCATGTCCGGAAGTTGGAACTTGAGCAACTGGGATACGTTGAGGATCGAGAACATCTTGGAGAGCACGTTGAACTTCCGCAGAGTGCCTTTTTCCAGTCTCAGCTTCACATTGCCGAGCGCTGTCCTCTTGAGGTCCGCCAGGGTAGCCCCCCGGGCGGTCAGGTCGCCGGAGAGGTTCAGGGTCCCGGTGACCTCCTTGGTCACGTCCAGCGCTTGAAGGAGGCGCTCCGCATTGACCCGCGAAACACCGATATTCAGGTCATAGCGTCGCTCCTGGCCGTTGCCCGGCGCAATGCGCCCCTTTGCGGTCACCCTGCCGCCGAACATCTCGGCCCCCATGCCCTGGAGATAAAGAATGCCGTTTTCCTGGTGCAGGGTCGCGTTCAGCTTCGAGTAGGGAATCTTCTCGTATTTCCCGGATTCGGCGTTGAGCTTGAGATTCAGGTTCAGTCGCGATGATGCCCGATTGTCCGCGTTCCCCTGGTCGGAGAGCCTGGCCAGCAGGAGCAGGTCGTCCAGGTCGAGGTTGGATGAACTGAGCGCCAGGTTGGCCGTTGGGGCGGCCCCCGCGGTGTAATCGCCGTTGATGCTGAAATTGGACGTATTGAAGAGTCCGGACAAACGATTGATGGCATACCTGCCGTCCCTGACGGCCAGCACGGCATGCAGGCGGCGAATGCTGGCATTGGCCTTGGCCGGGGGCGGGGGAATGAGGTTTATGTCCCGCAGGAAGAACTGGGGCGACGACAGGGTGATCTCGGCTTCGGCGTTTTTCAGGCTTTTGACCCGGCCGCGCAGGTTGAGGAGCGAATCGCCGTAGCGGGCGCTCATGCCGGTAGTCTCCAGGCTGTTCCCGTGAAAGGTGATCGTGCTGCTGATGCCGCTCACCGGCTTCAGTTTGGGATCCGGCAGGAAGGAAAAAGTGTTCAGGGCAATGCTGCCGGAGTAATCCATGGCCGCGAAGTCTTCGGGGTTGCCGGTGCCGCGGATATGGGCCTGTACCCTCCCGCGCGGGCGGTGCTGTTGCCACATGGGCATGATGGGCAAGGTCTCGCTCAACCAAAACGGGTTGGTCTGCACCTCGAAACCGAGGTACGGCTTGTCGCCGTATCTCAGCAGGGCGTTTGCGGAGAGGGCGAGAGGCGGCAGGGTATAGGCCAGGCTGTTCAGCTTGATCTCGCCCGGCGGCAGGATCGAACTGAAGGCGAGGTGGTTCGCCATGCCAGCGGGTTTGCGCACAACGCCGGGAAAGGTGTAGGCGGCCTGCTTCAGTTCCCATTCGCCGTCCAGGCGGTAGGCGGAAAAATGGCCGTTGCCGGTGAGGACAAGGTTGGAGTTGCCGCTGAAATCGAGCTTGTGCGCCCCGACGATCCTGGCCAGCCAGGCGATTTCGGGGGAGCGTGGGGTGATCTCCATGCGGACCGGGTAGTCGGATTGCTTGTCGGTGTTGTATTCCGTGATCGACCCGTGCAATTTGAACGGCGACGTGCCGAAGGAGCCGGTCATGCCGATCAGGTTGAAGTTCTTACCCTTCAACTCGATGGTTCCCTTGATGTTGTTGAACATAGGCGCCTTGGGGCCGTAGCTGAGCACGGCCTTTTCCACCGGCCCCCGGATCAGGAGGGTGTTGTAATTGTCCCCCCGCTCCATGTGGGTGATCTGACTGACCCGTCCGTCCAGTACGCCGGTATCCAGCTTGAAGACCCCGGACTTGATCTTGTTCTCGATATAGTCGCTGGTGTCGGCGGGGATGATGCCGTAGGGAACGTAGGTCCTGACATCCTCATAGCGGAAGGTGCCCGGGGTGGCCGCCCTGGCGACGATGCGCGGATCCGGGCCGGCATAATCGTGCAGTTGGACGCTCCCCTTGATCCTGAAACCGTCGGTGCTCAGGTCGATGGCCTTGATATCCAGCAGTTTGCCGTTGAGTTTCAGGTCGTAGTCCGCCTGGAGGAAACGGGGCGCCACGGTTGCGTGGAATATGGTCGGCCAGGACACGGCGGCGTTGTTGATGCGGATTTTGCCCTTGGCGGCGAACTCACGGGGTTTGCCCTTGAAGCTGGTGGCGACGTCAAGGCGGCCGCCCGGGTTGGCGAAGGGGATGCGCCTGCCGAAGTAAGGCCAGAAACGGCCGATTTCGGCCTGTTTGATATCCGCATCGCCGTTTAGTTCCATTTCAAGCAGGGATTGCCCCTTTTCTGGGAGCTTGATCGTACCGTTCAGGGCGATTTTGGCGGGAGCCCCCGATAGGGCCGGGATGTCGCAGACGAGTTTGACGCTCCCTTTGCGGCCGCGGGCCACGTGATCCATGGTCAGGGCGATATTGGTGGCGGCAACAACCGGCAGCCCATCTTTGCCCACGGCCATGTCGTGCCACTGGATCGTACTGCGCTTGAGCTGCACCTTGCGGAACTGGATCTGCATGCCTTCCTTGCCCGGCGCCAACAGGTCGTCGATGTTCAACTTCCCGTCTTTGTTCCGTACCAGACGGATGTCAGCCCCTTCCAGGGCTACGTCGCGCAACACGACACGTTCCTCCAGCAGGGGCCAGAGGGCCAGCCGCACCGTGATGCGGTCGGCCTTGAGGAAGTCGGCGCTGTTGTCCGGCTCCTTGACCGTGATGCCGTCAAAATCGAAGGAAGGGCCGAAGTGCCATTTGAACTCGCCGTGGGTGAAGGTGACCTTGCGGTTGAGGGATTTTTGCAGGGAAGCGAGGATCTCGTCGCGATAGGAGTTGACATCCAGCAGGTAGGGCAGAAAAAAAGCCAGGCTGACCACGATGGTGCTGACGGCCAGCAGCAGGATGCCGGAA
The DNA here is from genome assembly GCF_008802355.1 of Oryzomonas sagensis. NCBI lineage: Bacteria > Pseudomonadati > Thermodesulfobacteriota > Desulfuromonadia > Geobacterales > Geobacteraceae > Oryzomonas > Oryzomonas sagensis. Next base: position 30,170 of record NZ_VZRA01000008.1, read on the forward strand.
AGCTTTATATAGGAGCGTTTCATCATGGCTGTTCGGGGGGGAGGGGGGTGACGCGGACCTTCAGTACCGCGGTCTGGGTAACCTCCTCGCAGAGGAACCGGTAGCCGTGCCATTCGACGGTCTCGCCTTTCAGCGGGAAACGGCCCAGCTCCTGTAGGATCATGCCGGCCACGGTTTCAAAGGGAAGTTCCTCGTCCACCTTGATCTCCAGGGCGTCGGCCAGGTCGAAGACCGAAAGCAGGCCATCCACCATCAGGCTGCCGTCCTCCATATTCATTATGGTCGGTTGTTCCCCGACATCGTGTTCATCCTCGATCTCCCCCACCAACTCCTCTATCAGGTCTTCGGTGGTGACCAAGCCGCTCAGGCCGCCGTACTCGTCCACAACCAGCACCATCTGGTTGCGGTTGCGCTGCATTTCCTTGAGGAGTTCGTTGACCTTCTTGCCCTCCGGCACGAAGACCGGCGGCAGCATGATGGCCGCGAGGTCGAGCTGCTCGCCCGCCACCAGCCGTCCCAGGATGTCCTTGCCGTGCACCACCCCCGCAATCTCCTCGATGCTGCCGGTATAGACCGGGTAGCGGGAGTACATGCTTTCCATCAGCGTGGCCACCACCTGGTCGCGGGGCGCGGCAAGGTCGAGGGCTACCATGCGCGTACGCGGGACCATCACCTCGCGGACGCAGGTGTGGGAGAACTCGAAGACATTGCGGATGTACTCGTGTTCGGTCTCGCTGAAAACACCGCTCTCCTGCCCCTCGGCCACGATGTGCTGCACCTCTTCACGGGAGATGAAGGGTTCCCGGTTGGCTGGAATACGCAAGAGCCGCATCACCGCCTTGCTGGAGACGGTCAGGAGGCTGACCAGGACCGAGCCGACCCGGGCGAGCACGCTGATGGGCCGGGCGACCCGCAAGGCGATGGCGTCGGAGTATTGCAGCCCGATGGCCTTGGGCACCAGTTCGCCCAGGATGAGCAACAGGTAGGAGATGATAACCACCATGCCGGTGACCGCCACCGGTTCGGCGGCATGGGCCAGGAAGCCGATCCCCAGGTTCTGAAACCAGGGGCGGAGGTAGTCGACGGCGATAATGCCGCCCATGGTCGAGGCCGTGGCGCCGGTCACGGTGACGCCGACCTGCACCAGCGCCAGCAGGCGGTGGGGGTCGTGCTGAAGCACCTCGATGAGGCTTGCCCGCTTGTCGCCCTCGTCCACCAGTTGGGCGACACGGCTCTTGCGAATGGAAATGATGGCAAATTCGGAGCAGGCAAAAAAGCCGTTCAGAACAATCATCACTGCAATGACGAATATTTCAACGAGAACGGTATCCACAAAACCTCCATTAAAGCGACATTTTCACTCCTGATGTGGCTAATGTCAACCGTCACATGTGTCGGTATACGTTTTATTCGTGTAATGGTGCGAAAATGCCGGGAAAAGTTCCCGCCGCCGTGCGGCTGCCGGGCATTTAATTCAATTTTTTACCGCGGGGCATGTAACCTTTGGGGGCTTTGATCGTCTTATGCTTTATAAAACGTAAGGCCGCGCGTTGTTATGCACAACCGAAGACCGCTGGAGCGGTAACCAAACTCTTTGAAGGAAGGCGCGGCAGATGAGCGACAAGCTATGTTCAAGGGCCTGGATCCGCCCGGTAACAGCCGTCACATTCCCGGCCGTGGCCCTCAGCGGATTATTTCTGGCGCTGCACATCCAGATCGGCGAAAACGTCAAGGTGCTCCACGAGAGTACATAATGAGAAACGGAAGATCGCTTCCGTTTCTCATTTTGTTCCTGGCGGCAGTGCTGAAAGTATTTTGAGAACAGGGACCAGACTCCTTTTTATTTTTCTCGCAATAGTCTATATAGTGGGGCTGATTGGTAAGTGAATAAGTCGGCTTCATTCTTTTCATCGTTACCCAGTATCCAGGGCAGCAAGCACATAAGGCAGGAGGAAATCGTGACGTTACATGCAGCAGGCACTTTTGCACGCCTGAAGAAACCGGAAACAAGGGCGGTGCGGCAATGACCCTACAACCTCATCAGGAAGAGACAGGCAATGAACCATCCGAAAACGCCCCGACAGCCTCTCGGTCCCGGCTCTGGTGGCTGATCGTGCCGTTGATAGGGCTGTTGGCGGGTGGGGGGTACCTGTATTGGGGCGGGAAACCGGTCCCGGCCGCCAAGCAGGGTGGGGCGAAAAATGCCCCCCAGGTGGTCCCGGTGGTGGCACGGGCCGCGGGAAAGGCGGATGTGGGGGTGTATATCACGGGGCTCGGCAATGTGACCCCTCTCAACACGGTCACCGTCAAGTCCCGTATTGATGGGCAGCTCATGGAGGTCCGCTTCCGGGAGGGGCAGGTCGTCAAGCGGGGCGATCTCCTGGCCGTTATCGACCCGCGGCCGTACCAGGTGCAGTTGACCCAGGCCGAGGGGCAGATGGCCCACGACCAGGAACTGCTGCGGAATGCCCGCCTCGACCTGCAGCGCTATAAGCTCTTGTGGCAACAGGACTCCATTCCCAAACAGCAGTTGGACACTCAGGAGACCCTGGTGCGTCAGTATGAAGGGACCGTCAAGGTGGACAAGGGGCAGATCGACAGCGCAAAACTGCAACTGGTCTACAGCCGGATTACGGCGCCCATCAGCGGCCGGGTCGGCTTGCGTCAGGTCGACGCCGGCAACATCATTCATGCCAGCGATACTACCGGCCTGGTGATCATTACCCAACTCCAGCCTATCACGGTGGTCTTCCCGGTCCCCGAGGACAGCCTTCCCCAGGTACTCGGCAAATTCAGGTCGGGAGCCCATCTTGCCGTTGAAGCCTTTGACCGGGAGCAGAAACAGAAGCTTGCCACGGGGCAGCTTCTGACCATCGACAACCAGATCGACCCGGCCACCGGCACGGTCAAGTTCAAGGCGGTGTTTCCCAACAACGATAATGCCCTGTTTCCCAATCAGTTCGTCAATGCCCGACTGCTCGTGGAAACCAGGCATGATAGTGTCGTGGTCCCCTCCTCCGCCATCCAGCGCGGCTCCCAGGGGACCTTCGTGTATCTGGTGAAGGCCGATAAAACCGTTGCCATTCGTCCGGTCGTCATCGGCACCACCCAGGGGGATGATATCGCCATTACCTCGGGCCTCGAGGCGGGCGAGATGGTGGTGGTGGACGGCGCCGAACGTCTGCGGGACGGCAGCAGGGTGGAACTGAGGGAACCGGGTCGCCAGCGGGGCCAGGGCGGCCCGAATGGCGCAACTGCCCCCGGGAGTCCGAAAGGGCAGGGGGGGCAGCGGGGAGCGGCGAAGGGTGCAGGACAGAAACCTGGCGGGGCTCAACAGGGAACAAAACCCTGACGTGGAAAGTTTTCACCACGGAGGGCACCGAGGTACAGGGAGGAATAAAAAACACGGCAGGGCTTTTTATGCTCTAGAGGCTCTGCCGCTAAACCGTCATTACCTTCCCGATGCAGAAAAAGGGTTGTGAAGAAACATCCAACCTTTTCTCCGTGTCCTCCGTGGTAACCTGCTTTTGTGTTGATGTCATTTTGTTCAGTCGAAGGTGATTTTTAGGATATTCCATGAATCTTTCGCGCATTTTCATACTCCGTCCCGTGGCCACGACCCTGCTGATGATCGCCATCCTGCTGGCCGGTGCCGTGGCCTACAAGCAGTTGCCGGTTTCGGCTCTCCCCCAGGTGGATTATCCCACGATCCAGGTGCGCACCTTTTACCCCGGCGCCAGCCCGGATGTGGTCGCCACCTCCATCACGGCGCCGCTGGAACGCCAGTTCGGGCAGATGCCGGGCCTGACCCAGATGACCTCCACCAGCTCCAACGGCTGCTCGGTCATCACCATGCAATTCAGCCTGGAGTTGAGCCTGGATATTGCCGAGCAGCAGGTGCAGGCAGCCATCAATGCCGCTTCCACCTTTCTTCCCACCGGCCTTCCGAACCCGCCTGTCTACAGCAAGGTCAATCCGGCCGATACGCCGATCCTGACCCTGGCGCTCAGTTCCGATTCCCTGCCTCTCCCCAAGATAGAGGACCTGGCCGATACCCGCTTTGCCCAGAAGATCTCCCAGCTTCCCGGTGTGGGGTTGGTGAGTATCAGCGGCGGGCAGCGGCCGGCGGTGCGAGTCCATGCAAACCCGACGGCGCTGGCTTCCTACAGCTTGACCATGGAAGACCTGCGCTCCTCCATAGCCACCGCAAACGTCAACCAGGCCAAGGGCGGCTTTGACGGCCCCCGCCAGTCCTACATCATCGGCGCCAACGACCAGCTCTACAGCAGCAAGGACTTCCGCCCCCTGGTCGTCGCCTACAAAAACGGCGCGCCGGTACGGCTGTCCGATGTGGCCGATGTCGCGGACGATGCGGAGAACGTCAACCAGGCCGCCTGGATGAACGAAAAGCCGTCGGTGATCGTCAACATACAGCGCCAGCCGGGTGCCAACGTCATCGAGGTCGTGGACCGCATTAAAAAACTGATGCCCCAACTGCAGGGTTCGTTGCCCGCCTCGATCAAGGTGTCGGTGCTGACCGACCGCACCAACACCATCCGGGCCTCGGTGCGCGACGTGCAGCACGAGATGCTGCTTGCGGTAGTGCTGGTGGTGCTGGTCATCTTTCTCTTTCTGCGCAATTTTTCCGCCACCATCATCCCCAGCGTGGCGGTACCGCTCTCTCTGGTGGGGACCTTCGGGGTCATGTACCTCTTGGGGTTCAGTCTCAACAACCTGACACTGATGGCCCTGACCATCTCCACCGGTTTCGTGGTCGATGACGCCATCGTCATGATCGAGAACATCACCCGCTACATCGAGGAGGGGGAGAGCCCGCTCCAGGCTGCGCTCAAGGGCTCGCAACAGATCGGGTTCACCATCCTGTCGCTGACGGTCTCGCTGATTGCCGTGTTGATCCCACTGCTCTTCATGGGCGATGTCGTCGGCCGCCTGTTCCGCGAGTTTGCCGTCACCCTGGGGGTTACCATCCTCATCTCTGCGGTGGTCTCCCTGACCCTGACCCCCATGATGTGCGCCCGACTGCTCAAACATGTGCCCGAAGAACGGCAGGGACGGTTTTACCACGCCTCGCAGCTCTTCTTCGACCGGGTCATTGCCGCCTACGGCCGTTCGCTCAAGATCGTGCTGCGGCACCAGACTGCGACGCTGGTGATCGCGGTCGGCACGCTGGTGCTGACGGTCGTACTCTACGTGATGGTACCCAAGGGATTTTTCCCGGTACAGGATACCGGTGCCATCCAAGGGGTGACCGAGGCGGCCCAATCCATCTCGTTTCCCGCCATGGCCGAGCGCCAACAGGAGCTTGCCCGGGCGATCCTCAAAGATCCTGCCGTCGAGAGCCTCTCTTCCTTCATTGGGGTGGACGGCATCAACACCACACTCAACAGCGGCCGCATCATGATAAACCTGAAGCCGCTCGCCGAGCGCGACGCCAGCGCCAGCGAGGTCGTGCGCCGTTTGCAGGCGGACACATCGGGCGTCGCCGGCATAAAACTCTTCATGCAGCCGGTTCAGGACCTGACCGTCGACGCCAGGGTCAGCCGCACCCAGTTCCAGTACACCCTGGAAGACCCCAATACCGATGAACTGAAAGCGTTGGCGCCCAAGGTGATCGAGGCGATGAAAGCACGCCCCGAACTTCTTGATGTCAGCAGCGACCAGCAGGACCAGGGGGCGCGCGTCGTGCTGGATATCGACCGGAACACGGCGGCCCGTTTCGGCATCACCCCCCAGAACATCGACGACGCCCTCTACGACGCTTTTGGCCAGAGGCTTGTCTCGACCATATTTACCGAACTGAACCAATACCGGGTCGTACTGGCCGTCAAGCAGGATTTCCGCACGAGCCCCACCGGCCTGCAATCGGTCTATCTGCGCAGCGCCAGTGGCGGCATGATCCCCTTGAGTACCATTGCCCGGGCGACGGAGTCGGTCGGGCCGCTGGTCATCAACCGCCAGGGGCAATTTCCGGCGGTGACCACGTCGTTCAACCTGGCGCCGGGCATGTCGCTGGGGACTGCGGTGACGGCGGTGGAGGCGGCAACCGAGAAACTCGGGCTGCCGGCCAGTATCAAAGGCACGTTCCAGGGGACGGCCCAGGCCTTCAAATCATCTTTGTCCAACGAACCGCTGCTGATTCTGGCGGCCCTGATTACGGTCTACATCGTGTTGGGGGTGTTGTACGAAAGCTACATCCATCCGGTCACCATTCTCTCCACCCTTCCTTCCGCCGGCGTCGGAGCGGTGCTGTCGTTGATGATCTGTCGCACCGACTTGAGTGTCATTGCCATCATCGGCATCATCCTCCTGATCGGCATCGTCAAGAAGAATGGCATTATGATGGTGGACTTTGCCCTGGATGCGGAGCGCAAGGAAGGAAAACCACCGGAAGAAGCCATTTATCAGGCATGCCTGCTCCGCTTCAGGCCGATCATGATGACCACCATGGCGGCTCTTCTGGGGGCGTTGCCGCTGGCCATGGGGCATGGCGTCGGGTCGGAGTTGCGGCGGCCGCTGGGCATCTCCATCGTGGGGGGGCTGATTTTCAGCCAGATCCTGACGCTCTATACCACGCCGGTGATCTACCTGGCCTTTGACCGGCTGGCGCAGAGACGGGGAAAACGTCGGGGGGAAGAAAGAAAGATCAAGAGCCCCGACGTTACCACAGCATGAACATCTCCGCCCCTTTCATAAAACGTCCGGTCGCCACCACGCTGCTTACCTTGGGGCTCGTATTGGCCGGGGCGATCGCTTTCCGTCTCTTGCCGGTATCGCCGCTGCCCCAGGTGGATTTTCCGACTATTTCGGTTTCGGCGTCCCTGCCCGGCGCAGACCCGGAGACCATGTCCACCTCGGTGGCGGCGCCGCTGGAGCGCCAATTCGGCCGTATCGCCGGCGTGACCGAGATGACGTCCACCAGCAACCGCGGTTCCACCAGCATCACCATGCAGTTCGACCTGAACCGCGACATCGACGGCGCCGCGCGGGACGTGCAGGCGGCCATCAATGCCTCCCGGGGCGATCTGCCTTCCAACCTCCCCAGCAACCCCAGCTACCGCAAGGTCAATCCGGCCGATGCGCCGATCCTGATCCTGGCCCTGACCTCGGATACCATGAGCAAGCCGCAGATGTACGACGCCGCTTCGTCCATCATGCAGCAGAAGCTCTCCCAGGTGAAAGGGGTCGGCCAAGTGTTTGTCGGGGGGAGTTCTCTCCCGGCGGTGCGGGTGGAGCTGAATCCGCTTACGCTCAGCAAGTACGGCCTCAGCCTGGAAAACGTGCGCAGCATGCTGGCGGCTACCAATGTCAACCGGCCCAAAGGCCAGGTTTCCTCTGGCGATAAGACCTGGGAGATCCGTGCCAACGACCAGCTTCGCACGGCCAAGGAATATCTGCCGCTGGTGGTGAACTACAAGAGCGGCGCAGCACTCCGGCTGGCTGACGTGGCCAATGTGCAGGACTCGGTGGAAGACCTGCGCTCCGCCGGCCTGGTGAACGGCAAGCCGGCGGTCATGGTGATCATTTCCCGCCAGCCGGGCGCCAATATCATCGAGACGGTGGACAACGTGCGCGCCTTGCTGCCGCAGCTTCAGGCCGCCCTGCCGGGGGCCGTCAATCTGTCGGTCGTCCTTGATCGCACCCCTTCCATACGCGGCTCCCTGCGGGACGTGGAACGCTCGCTGCTGCTTTCCGCGCTGCTGGTGATCCTGGTGGTGTTCTGGTTCCTGCGCAATGCGCGCGCCACGCTTATCCCGGCTGTGGCCGTCGGGGTGTCGATCATCGGCACCTTTGCGGTGATGTACCTGTTCGACTACTCCCTGGATAATCTGTCGCTGATGGCCTTGACGATTGCCACCGGTTTTGTCGTGGACGACGCCATCGTGGTGCTGGAAAATATCACCCGCTACCGGGAACAGGGGCAATCGCCGCTCCAGGCGGCCCTGTCCGGTTCCAGAGAGATCGCCTTCACCGTCCTCTCCATGAGCGTTTCCCTGGTAGCGGTATTCATTCCCATCCTGCTGATGGGGGGGATCGTGGGGCGTTTGTTCCGCGAATTTGCCGTAACCCTCTCGGCGGCGATCATGGTTTCTTTGCTGGTGTCCCTGACCGCGACTCCCATGATGTGCGCCACGCTGCTCAAGCCTGAACGGAAACGGAAATACGGCATCATCTACCGGGCCAGCGAAGGGATGTTCACCCGGCTTCACAGCTTCTACAAGGTCACCCTCTCCTGGGCACTCGCCCATACCCGCATCATGCTGCTCATCATCGTGGCAACGGTGGTGGTCAATGTGGCGCTGTTCATACTCGTCCCCAAGGGGTTCTTCCCTGAACAGGATACCGGCCGTATCATGGGGAGAATCCAGGCTGCCCAGGATATCTCGTTCCAGGCCATGGAGCAGAAGCTGGCCCAGATCGTGGGCATCATCAAATCCGATCCGGACGTGGAGTATGTGACCGGATTCACGGGCGGTAACGGTGGCGGCGCAACCACCAATACCGGCCGGATGTTTATCTCCCTGAAACCGTTCGAAAAGAGGACCAGCAGCGCCAACGACGTCATCAAGAGGTTGCGCAGGAAGCTTATGGGCGTACCGGGTGCACCGGCCTTCCTGGCCCCGGTGCAGGATCTGCGCGTCGGCGGCAGGATCGGCAACGCCCTCTACCAATATACCCTCCAGGGGAGCGACCTGAACGAGCTCAACACCTGGTCCCAGAACGTGCTCCGGAAATTGCGCACGGTCCCCCAGGTGGTCGACCTCAGCAGCGACCTGCAGAACAAGGGGAGGGAGGCATCGTTGGTGATCGATCGCCCCACGGCGGCCCGTTTGGGCATCACCCCCCAGGTGATCGACAATACCCTGTACGACGCCTTCGGCCAACGCCAGGTGTCCATCTCCTACACCCTGCTGAACCAATACCATGTGATCATGGAGGTTGACCCCGTCTTCTGGCAGCGGCCCGATACGTTGCGGGACATTTACGTCCCCTCGACCAGCGGCAGCCAGGTGCCGCTTTCGAGTTTTACCCATTATGAACCTTCGGCCACGGCCTTGGCGGTGAATCACCAGGGGCAATTCCCGGCAATCACGTTGTCGTTCAACCTGGCTCCCGGCGTGGCCTTGGGCGATGCGGTCAAGGCGATCGAGGCCGCTACCCGGGAGATGGGTATGCCGCTCACCATTCGGGGCAGCTTCCAGGGGACGGCCCAGGCGTTTCAGGCTTCACTCAACAATCAGCCGCTCCTGATCCTGGCGGCCCTGGTGGCAGTTTACATCGTGCTCGGGGTGCTGTACGAGAGCTATATCCACCCCATCACCATCCTCTCCACCCTGCCGTCGGCAGGGGTAGGGGCGGTGGCCGCCCTGATGCTGTTCCGCACCGACTTGAGCCTGATCGCCATCATCGGCGTCATTCTGCTGATCGGCATCGTCAAGAAGAATGGTATCATGATGGTGGACTTCGCCATCGCCGCCGAGCGCAACGAGGGGAAAAGCCCTGAGGATGCGATCTACGAGGCCTGCCTGCTCCGCTTCCGGCCGATCATGATGACCACCATGGCCGCACTCCTGGGAGCGCTTCCCATGGCATTGGGGTTCGGTGTGGGATCGGAATTGCGGCGCCCCCTGGGCATCTCCATCGTCGGCGGCCTGATCTTCAGTCAGATGCTGACCCTGTACACCACCCCGGTGGTGTACCTCTATATGGACCGTTTCAGGCTGTGGGTAGCGAAGATCCGGGGACAGAGGAAGAAAGCATCCCGGGCTTAAACGTGGACACACCACGGATTGGCGGCAATGGTTTCTCGCGCCGCCCGGCCATGACGTTTTGAATTGGGAAAGGATACACCATGTTTATGATACCATCGCCCTGCCGCCGTTACCTCTTTCTTGCCGGAACGCTCATGTTCCTGGCCGGCTGTACGGTCGGCCCGAATTACGTTCGGCCGGAGGCTGTGCCGGTCATGCCGGCGGCCTACAAGGAAGTGAACGGCTGGAAAACGGCACAACCGCGGGATGAAGCCATCAAGGGGGCCTGGTGGCAGCTATTCAACGACCCGCAGTTGAATGCTCTGGAAGAACAGGTCGCCGTGTCGAATCAAAACGTGCTCACGGCCGAGGCCAGCTTTCGCCAGGCCCGCGCCCTGATCCAGTCCGCCAAGGCCGGTTACTACCCGACGGTCTCGGCCGGGGCCTCGGCCACCCGCGCCCATCAGTCATCGACCCTCGGCAGCGCTGCAAAATCCGATACCACCACCTATACGATTCCCGTGGATATCTCGTGGGAGGCCGACATCTGGGGCCGCGTACGGCGCAGCGTGGAAGCGAGCCGGGCCAGCGCCCAGGCCAGCGAGGCCGATCTGGCGGCGCTCCGCCTGAGCGCCCAAGCCCAGCTTGCCCAGGCTTACTTTCAACTGCGCACCCAGGATGCCCAGAAGGCATTCCTGGACGCCACCGTTGCCTACTACCGTAAATCCCTTGAATTGACGAAAAACCGCTACGCCGGCGGTGTGGCTGCAAAGGCGGATGTGCTTCAGGCTGAGACCCTGCTCAAGAGCACCCAGGCCCAGTCCATCGACCTCGATGTACAACGTGCCCAGTACGAGCATGCCATTGCCCTGCTGATCGGCAAACCGGCTTCCGATTTCAGCCTGCCCGCCGCTCCCCTCGAAGCGGAACCGCCGGCTATCCCTCTGGGGGTGCCGTCCCTGTTGTTGGAACGCAGGCCCGACATCGCCGCATCGGAGCGGCGGATGGCGGCGGCCAACGCCCAAATAGGCGTAGCCGAGGCGGCCTGGTATCCATCCCTTACCTTGAGCGCATCGGGCGGTCTGGAGACGACGAGCTTTTCCCGCTGGTTGAGTTGGCCGAGCCGTTTCTGGTCGGTGGGCCCCGCGGTTTCGGAGACCCTGTTCGACGGCGGGCTGCGCAGCGCACAGAGCGACCAGGCACGGGCCGCCTATGATGCCGAGGTGGCCGCCTATCGCCAGACCGTGCTGACCGGTTTTCAGGAGGTGGAGGATAATCTGGCGGCGTTGCGCATCCTGGAGGAAGAGTCCAAGGTTCAGGATGAGGCGGTTCAGGCCGCCCGCCAATCGGTAGCCGTTGCCGAAAATCAGTACAAGGCCGGCATCACCAGTTATTTGACCCTTCTGACCGCTCAGGCCGCCGAGCTTGCCAACGAACGGACGGCCATCACCATCCGCGGGAGCCGCATGACTGCCGGCGTGCTCCTGATCAAGGCCTTGGGGGGCGGGTGGGACGCCTCGGCCCTGCAGGATGAGAAACGCTGACCCCACGTCGTCAAGCTGCGGAAGGATGACAGCCGGAGGTTGATGGCGCGGCAAGGTGCAAAGCAAAACGGTTCCCGGCGCTATGGACGGAAACCGTTTTGCTGCAACTGCGTTATGAGGGGGCTTACGAGTTGTCTTCCGGGCCGCCGAGGTACTTGCTGACCTCGTTGGCAAGGGTCGAGTGATGCAGCAACCGGCTGGGGATCTTGTCGCCGCCGAACAGCTCCTGATGCCAGGGCTGCTTTTTCAGCCAGTCCATGAGCCTTTGCCACGCCGGCCAATTATCGAATTCACCGTCGATACCGGTAAGCTGGTTGAGGAATTTGTCGCGCGGACTTCGCATGTGGGAAGGAACGGCCATAGGCGGGGTACTCCGGGTAGCGGGAAATGCGGTTGTCGTCTTGTTTCCGGTTGCATCAGCAAAAGACGATGATTACAGTTGATGTCTTTGATATATCTACTATCTTTGGTATTAAATCAAGCGATAATCCCTGTCGGCCCTGCATTCGGTGCGGCAAAACGCATTTTTCTACGCACCCGCTGCCCTGGTGCTCACTGGGGGGCCGGCAGGAGCTGTTTTTTCTTGTCCGTCTTATGCCGCTTTTTCAACGCCGACTTCTTTGAGGCGCCGGTGGTGGTTGACTTCCCGGCGGTTTGCTTGACTACGGGAGATGCAGCATCCATCCGTCCCGCTTCCCGGCTCGGCTCGTTCCGGGCCGTGGCCTCCTGCTCGAGACGTTCCTGCTCCCGGGCACTCTTTTCAGCAGCCAACCGGGCTTCTTTCCCCTTCTCCCATTCTGCCCTGAATGTTGTAATCCGGTCCAGTTCTTCTTTGGTGAACTGTTCCTTCATCCGTGCCAACTGTTCCGAGGGCGACGGCTCCCGCGCCTTGCTGTCCTCCGGTGCAGCGGCAACGGGCTGTCCGGGCTTTTCCTGTGGGGCCGGCTGGGGCGGTGCTTCGGCTTGTTCCAGGCGTTTTTTCGCCAAAGCGGCTTTTACGGAGGCAAAGGTCGGTGCCGGTCCGGATTTGTCCGTGGTGCCGCCAAAGGGGATGGTCACGCCCAGGGTATACTCGAAGGCGCCGGCATTGGCCACGACGTGCCGCACATCCGCCCGCAGCGCCAGCCGGTCGTACAGGAAGTATTTCACACCGCCGCCATAGTCGATAAAGCCCATCGTCTTTCTCGAAACAAGGGCCGAGGGGCCCGACATG